>JBDLIK010000112.1:0-8640 GCA_039714895.1 Myxococcota bacterium
CAGCATCGCCACGTCGACGTGGTCGGTGAGAATCTGGCGGCGCGTACCTTCGTCCACGCCCTGCACCTCGGGAAAGCCGCCGACGGAGAGCCATTCGAGGAACTTCCGCTCCAGGCGCAGGCGGGAGGGATCCGGAAGGAGTGCCACATCCGTCGGCACCTCGGCGCCCTGGTGGCGGAGGGCCTTCCCGCGCTCTCCTACGGCGCAGCGCTCGCGGTGGAGCCCGCCACGCTCCTCGCCTGCGCGGCGCTGGCCCTGCGCACCTCCCGGAGCGGCGAGACGACCCCCGCCCAGCGCCTGCTGGCACCCGGCTTCTTCCTGCTCGCCGTCGCGACCACGATGCACCTCGGCTGGCTCAGCCAGGGCGAGGTGTTCCCCTGGAGCCTCGTTGCTTTCTGGGTGGCCATCACGCCCCCGCTCCTCGGCATCCAGATCCAGGCGGCCGCGGATCGGGATCGCCAGCTGCTCGAGCGCGTTCGTGATCGGCTCGAAGAGAACGTCAAGGAGCGGACCAGCGAGCTTGCGGAGGCGAACGCATCGCTGCGTCAGGAGATCGCCGAGCGCCAGAGCGTCGAAGAGGCGCTGCGTGAGAGCGAGGAGCGCTACCGCACGGTCACGGAGCTCTCCTCCGACTTTGCATTCGCATTCCTCATCGACCCGAAGCTCGGCTTCACCTTGGAGTGGATGTCGGACCAGGGCGGGCGGCTCACCGGGCTCTCTCCCGCGGAGGCCGCCCGTCGGGGCTGGCTCTCGCAGCTGCATCCCGAGGATCGCGCCCGAGCCGCCGAGGTCTTCCAGGCAGTGCGAAGCGGAGAGCTGCGGGAGCTCGAGTACCGCATCTTTCACAGCGACGGGAGGCTGCGCTGGATCCAGCTCCAGCTCGCCACCGTGCAGACGCGCTCGGACGGGAGCATCCGCATCGTGGGCGCGGCCCGTGACATCACCGACCGCAAGGAAGCCGAGGAGGAACGTCGGCAGCTCGAGCAGCGCATGCACGAAGCCCGGCGGCTCGAGAGTCTGGGGGTCTTGACGGGCGGCATCGCCCACGACTTCAACAACCTGTTCACCGTGATCCTCGGCAACGTCCGTCTCTGTCAGGAGGAGCCGGAGGGCTCGGACCTCGAGAACCGGCTCGGGCGCATCAAGTCCGCCGCGGGCCAGGCGGCCACCCTGACGGAGCAGATGCTCCTCTACGCCGGAGAGCCCTCGACCTCCACGACTCCCTGCGATCTCGCGAAGGAGGTGGAAGAAACGCTGGCCTGGCTCCGGGGGACGATTCCCGAGCGCTGTCGCATCGAGACCACCCTCGGCCCGGGACTGCCGCTGCTCGCTGGGGACCCGCCACAGCTGCGTCGGATGGTCGCGAACCTGGTCACCAATGCCTTCGAGGCGCTGGGCGAGGAGCCCGGCGTGGTCTCGCTTCGGACCCGTCAGGTCCAGGCACACGCCGAGGATCTCCGCACCGGGCATGGGGCGAACGACGCGCTGCCGGGGCCGTATCTCAGCCTGGAGGTCTCCGATACCGGGGCGGGAATGGATGCGGATGTCCGGGCGCGCATCCTCGAGCCCTTCTTTACCACCAAGTTCTCGGGGCGCGGGCTGGGACTCGCCTCGGTCCTCGGGATCGTCCGCGCCCACCACGGCGTCCTCTTCGTCGACAGCGAGCCGGGGCGGGGAACCACTGTGCGGGTGCTGCTCCCGGTCCCCAAGGTCGGGCCGCAGAACGACGCGTCGGGGTCCGCCCAGGGCGGCAGACGCGGCCGGGTGCTGGTGGTGGACGACGAGGCCTGGGTGCTCGAGCTGACCCGCGAGTTCCTGGAGCGCGCCGGCTACGAGGTGCTGACGGCCCGAGGCGGACGCGAGGGGCTCGATCGTCTGCGGGCGGCGGGCGACGACGTGGTCCTCGTGATCCTCGACCTCACCATGCCGGACCTCGACGGAGCGCGCGTGCTCCGCGAGATGAAGCGTCTGCGACCGGAGCTCCCGGTGGTCCTCGCCACCGGCCACAGCCCGGAGAGCACCTCGCGACAGGCAGACCTGTCGGACGCCGCCGGCTTCCTGAAGAAGCCCTACGAGCCGGAGATCCTTCTCGAAGAAGTGGGGCGACTGGTGGCGCTGTAGCTCTAGCAGCCCGCTCCGTTGCCGGTCGCGGACGGCGGTCGTGGTACCCTCCCGCGCGATGCCCTCACCCCATGGACGCGATCCCGGGAAGACCCGCGAGCGACTTCTTGCCTGGGTCACGACCCGGCTGCCTCATGCCCGCGACATCCAGATGTCGAAGCTCTCGGCGCCCGGCCCCACCGGGTTCTCGAGCGACACCCTGCTCTTCGACCTGTCCTGGAGGGAGGGAGAGGATCGGTGGCAGCAGCAGCTGGTGGCGCGCATCGAGCCCAGCGGCTTCCGGGTGTTTCCCCACTACGACGTAGGACGCCAGTTCCGGGTACAGCGCCAGCTCTGGAAGAGCGAGGTGCCGGTGGCACGCATGGTCTGGCGCGAGGACGATCCCGAAATCGTGGGGGCACCCTTCTACGTGATGGAGCAGGTCTCCGGAAGGATCCCCAGCGACAATCCCCCCTATCACCTGGGGGGATGGATGACCGAAGCCTCGCCCGAGGAACGCGAGGCCATCTGGTGGAGTGGCCTCGAGGCCCTCGCAGCCATCCATCGGCTGGACTGGCAGGAGCGGCGACTCGGCATCCTGGGACGCGAGGATCCGAAGCTGAGCTCCCTGGAAGGGCAGCTGGAGGACTACCGGCGCTACCTCGCCTGGGCGTCCCAGGGGCGTCCCCAGCCCACCTGCGAGGCCGCCCTCGACTGGCTCGTCAGGCAGCGGCCGAAGGAGCCCGAGCCGCTGCGGCTGTGCTGGGGGGACGCGCGGATCGGAAACATGGTCTTCCGGCAGGGACGCTGTGTCGCCGTGCTCGACTGGGAGATGGCGACCCTCGGCAACCCGGTCCAGGATCTGGCCTGGTGGATCTTCATGGACCACCATCACAGTGCCGGCTGCGATGCGCCGCGTCTCGAGGGAATGCCCGATCGCGAGGCGACCCTCGCCCGCTGGGCCGAGCTCACCGGGCTCCCTCCACGGCACGTGGAGTACTACGAGGTGTTCGCGGCCTTCCGCTTCTCGGTGATCATGATTCGCATTGCGCAGCAGCTCGTGTTCTACGAGCTGCTCCCGGAAGACTCGAGCTTCGAGAGCGACAACACAGCGACCCGGCTCCTGGCCTCCATGCTGGGCCTCTCCGCCCCCGGTGCCGCGCACCCGTCCACAAGGGCCAACCCTCCGTAACCTCCTGTCCAGCTGTGGCATCCACCCCCGTGCGGGGATGCCCCGTCCGCCGGTGCCGCATTGACCTGTCGCAGACTCTCGGACCTGCTGCTCGAGTACACCTCCGGGGAGCTTCCCCGAAGGCAGCGGATCGGCGTCGCCCTTCACCTGCTGGCGTGCGTGGCGTGCCGGATCTACGCGTCCTCCTACCGGGCCACGACGGAGCTGGCACGAGCCTGTCCGGAGGAGAGGGTGACCGACGGCGAGGTGGAGCATCTCCTGCGGGGGGTGCTGGCCCACGCCCCGGTGCGGCCGACTGAGAGGGCTCCCGGCTGCTAGTCTCGCCTCCCCCCTACCTCCGGAGGCGAGCCATGTCCATCCCTCCCGTCTGCGTCTGCCACCGCCTTCGCGCCGAGCTGCCCAGGATCGCGGCGGTGGTGCTGGCGGCGCTTCTGGCTGCGGCTCAGGCAGCAGCCCAGAACGACTCCGAAGCCGGTGCGGCTGCGGCCGCCGCGGCCAGCAAGGCCAGCTTCGGCACGCCGCGCGCCGACATGGAAAGCTTCCTGGTCGCAGCCCGGAAAGGAGACTTCTCGCGTGCCGCGGCCTTCCTCGACCTGCGGCGTGTCCCCGAGTCCGAGCGCGAATCCCGCGGGCCGGATCTCGCTCGGCGTCTCAAGATCGTGCTCGATCGCTCGCTGTGGGTGGATCTCGACGCCTTGTCGGAGGACACCGAAGGGTTCCCGAACGACGGACTCCGAGCCAGACGCGACCTGGTGGGAACCATCTCCTCCCAGGCCGGAGACGTTGCGATCCATCTCGACCGGGTACTCGATGTGGACGGCACGAGCCGCTGGAGGATCTCGGGCGGGACGCTCGCCCAGGTGCCACGCCTCTACGAGGAGTTCGGGTACGGACCGGTGGAGGAGCTCCTGCCCCGAGTTTTTCTGGACGTCCACGTCATGGAGCTTGCCCTCTGGCAGTGGATCGGGGCCGCCGGGGGACTCGTACTGGCCTTCATGGCAGGATGGGTCGCCGCCCTCGGCCTGCTCGCGCTCTGCCGGCCTCTGGTTCGCCGCTCGCGCTCGGAGATCGACAATCGCCTGCTCGATGCCACCGTGCAGCCGCTGCGCCTGGCGTTGACCCTCGGCTTCTTCCATCTGGTGACGCTTCCCCTGGGCCTGTCGGTACCCGCCGGCAGGTTCGTCGGCGGCACCCTGGAGGTCGGCCTCGCCGTGGCCACGACATGGCTCCTGTTTCGGATCGTGGATGTCCTCGGGGACCAGATCTCCCGGCGGCTGCTCCGCAGCGGGGTGCCGGGAGCCCACTTCATCCCCCTCGGCCAACGCAGCCTCAAGGTCGCCATCGGTCTCTTTTCGGGGCTCTACGTGATCTCGGCGGTCTTCCAGCGGGACGTCACCACCCTCGTCGCGGGCCTGGGCATCGGCGGCCTGGCGGTGGCGCTTGCAGCCCAGAAGACCATCGAGAACTTCTTCGGCGGCGTCTTCCTGGCGGTGGACCGGCCCGTCCGCCCGGGGGATTTCTGTCGCTTCGGAGAGCGGGTGGGCACGGTGGAGGACATCGGCTTCCGCTCCACCCGGATCCGCACCCTCGGTCGGACCCTGGTGACGATCCCCAACTCGGAGTTCTCGTCCCTGCACCTCGAGAACTTTGCACCCCGGGACCGCATCCTCTTCCACTCGGTGCTCGGTCTGCGCTACGAAACGACTCCCGACCAGGTGCGCCACGCGCTCGCCGCGATCCGACGCATGCTGCTCTCCCATCCGAAGGTCGAGCCCGATCCGGCCCGGGTCCGTTTCGTGGGCCTCGGGAGCTACTCCCTCGACCTGGAGGTCTTCGCCTACGTGGGAACCTCCGACTGGAACGAGTTCCTGGCGGTACGCGAGGACCTGTTGCTGCGGCTCATGGACATCGTCGCCGGAAGCGGCTCCGGCTTCGCCTTCCCCTCGCAGACCAACTACGTGGCCCGGGACGATGGCCTCGACGCCGAGCAGGCGCGCCTGGCCGAGGAGGAGATCCGGGCTCTGCGGGAGAAGAGCGAAGGCTCGCCGGATTAGAGCCGGCGCCAAGAGCGCAAGCGCCGACAGGCGCGCGCAGCGAGGCGAAGCCGAGCGAAGCCTGTGGTGGTTCCGGGCTTCGCCCGGAACCGGACCCACAACTAGGACGTGCTGGCGCCCATGGCCTCGAGGACGTTTGCCCGGTGGCCGAGGGTGTGGGCGATGCCCGAGAGGAAGGAGAAGACCCTGCCCACCAGCACGAAGTCGCTCGGCACCTGCACCACCGGATTCTCCCGGATCGCCTCGAAGAGCTCGTCGGTCATCTCCTCGGTGAACTCTCCCTCGAAGCGCCCGGTGTCACTGCGCCGCATCATGCGCCGTGCGATCTGCACGAAAGTCGAGGGGTCCCCGCTGCGCGTGCGAAAGCCCAGCTCCCCGAAGGCGCGAACCATCGCCGCCTCGTTGAGCGTCATCATGGAGAACATCAGCTCGAAGAGCCCGAGGCCGAAGCCCTCGGGGAGCTCCTTGGCGAGCCCGAAGTCCATCACCACGACCTGACCATCGGGGCGCACGAAGAGGTTCCCGGGATGGGGGTCCGCCTGGAAGAATCCTGCGGCCAGGATCATGCGCGTGTAGATGCGCATCAGCTCCTGGACGACGTCTGCGGGGTCGAGACCCGCCGCACGGATCGCCTCCAGGTCCGTGATCTTCATGCCGTCCACCAGCTCCATGGTGAGGACCCGGCGGGTGGACCATTCGGGATACACGCCGGGGATCTTCACCAGCCGATCTCCGGCGAAGAGCTCTCGCACCCGGTCCGCGCTCTGCGCCTCTCGCTCGAAGTCGAGCTCCAGAGCCAGATGGTTGGTGAGCTCGGTGAGCAGCGGCAACAGCTCGAGGGGTTGAGGATCGAAGCGCTCGTAGATCCGACAAGCGCGGCGCAGATTCGCGAGATCGGTGCGCACCAGGGCCGCGATGTCCGGATACTGCACCTTGACCGCCACCGGGCGACCGTCCTGGAGACGCGCGCGATGCACCTGGGCGAGGGACGCCGAGGCCACGGGCTCCCGCTCGAACTCGGAGAAGACCGCCGAGATCGGCTTGCCGAGCTCGGCCTCCACCACCTCCCGGATCACCTCGAAGGGCTTGGGGGGAACCGCATCGTGGCATTGCTTGAGCGTCTCGACGAAGGGAGGCGGAAAGACATCGGCGCGGGTGGCGATGGCCTGGCAGGCCTTGATGAGCACTCCGCGCAGGTCGAGGGCCGCTGACAGGATGGAGTGGGCCGCGCGCTGGTGGATTCGCGTCTGATCCTCGGGGTCCGGCCTTCGGAGCAGCCAGCGGAAGAAGGCGGGGACCTTGTAGAGGGACCAGACGAAGGCACCCGTGCGCGCCACGCGCCAGGACCGCCACAGGCGGCTCAAGATCTGCACCCGATCAGGTTCCCGCGGTCGCCGGCTCGAACCCCGTGCGCGAAGGCGGTGTCCAGACCGTCTCGAGGGCATCGAACTCCTCGAGCAGACGTCCCGGGTCGCGAGCCCCCTGCATCGCCTCGGCGAGGGACTCTCGGATGTCCCTGCGCTGCTGGCGCGGGCGTTCGGTGGTCAGCGTGTGCAGGGTCCTGTGCATCAACGCGTCCACCACCTGAGCGCCCGGGAGGGTCGCCCCGTCGACCGTGCGCAGCGTGCGCGCGCGCACCTCGGAGAGTGCCGTGCGCAGATACTCCACGTGCGGGTTCTCGTCGGCCCGGATGTAGCCGACCATGGCCCCCGCTTCCTCGGGATTCGCGGACACCTCGGGATCCGAGAGCAATGCCTGGCCCCAGTCGAAGGTGTTTCCTGCGAAGACCTCGATCACCAGGACCGTCGCCATGGTGGTGAGCATCCGCTCGAGCTTCTCGTCGAGGGCCGGAAAGGCGCGGGTGCGCGCCCGCGAGCCCTGCCGCCTTCCCATCAGCCGCATCAGCACGTCGCCGGGGACCCGGGGGTTCTCCAGGGCCAGATCCCGCGCGGCCTCCCACATCTGCTTGTGGCCGCCCTGGTCGCGATGCCCGGCTTCGTCCCGAGCGTGGGCCTCGAAGAGCGCCCCCCGCAGATGCGCGAGCGCCGTGCCCTGGATGGGCTCCAGCGCCAGGGACTCGAGATCGGGAACCTCCACGTCGCGGATGATGGCGCCGAAACCTTCGACGATGGAGATGATCGTGAGCGAGCGCACGATGGGATCGCGCACGCCGGCGCGCAGCAGAAGCTTCGACTGGGCGACGTTCGGGTATTGGGACGGAATCAGCTCTCGCGAGACGTCGACGAGCGGCGATCCCTCGTGCGCCAGCCGATCCTGCCAGGCGCGAATTGCCGGTGCGCGGAAGCGTGTTCGAGGGGATCGGTAGCGGCCTGCCCCGTCGAAGCCGCCGTGACAACGCACCCCCCCGGCGACCAAGGGCTCTTCGACCTCCGGATCGCTCAGGATCTCTTCGGGGGTGTAGACGAGAGGAAGCTCGCCTCCGGCTGCACTCGATGCCATGGACCCTGCTCCCTGGGGGCGCTTTGATCAGTGGACGCCGGAGGTGTGAACGAGGGTGGCGGGATCCACCCCGAGGCCGCGGATGACGCCTTCCCAGAGCGTGTCCGGGTCCGAAGAGAATACCGCCCCTTTGGTGATGGGAGCCACCAGCCAGGCACCCGCGGCAAGCTCCTCCTCGAGCTGGCCCGGTCCCCAGCCCGCATAGCCCAGGAAGATCCGTGCTTCCTCGGGCGGATGTTCAGCCACCCGCCGGAGGGTCTCGAGCGATCGCGCGAAGTAGATGCCGTCGTCCACGCGGGACGCGTCGAAGCCATCCACATCCCCGATCAGCACCCAGCCGGTGTCCGGCTGACACGGCCCGCCGGACGACACCAGCGACTCGCTGTCTCCCCGCCACTGGATGTCGAGACCGCTGCAGAGCTCGAGGGCCAGGATCGAGGTGGGTCGGTTCACGACCAGACCGAACGTGCCTTCCTCGTCGTGCTCGACGAGGGCCACCACCGAACGGTGGAAGTTCGGATCGGTCAGCTGCGGCATCGCAACGAGGAGCGACGGTGCCAGGGGAGAGTCGGACACATCGAGAGCGTAGGGGACGCGAGCCGGCGCGCGCAACGTCGCGACCTCTCACGCGTTGGCCGCCAGCTCCGCTTGCGCTAGCACGTCCCGGGATGGAACGCGTGACGCGGCTTGCCCTTGCGGCGGGAATCGCTCTGATCTCGCTGGGTTTGGCGGGCGAGATCGCGAGGTTGGGAGAGCAAGCTGCAGGACCCTCGCGGATCCCGGCCGCGGCCGTCGCCATGTCGCTCCTGCTCATCGGACTCGCCGGTGCTGTGC
>JBDLIK010000113.1:0-8592 GCA_039714895.1 Myxococcota bacterium
GGTCCTCTACGACGTTGCGTTGCTGTTCGGGATCCTCCCGCAGGTCGTAGAGCTCCTCCACCTTGTAGGACAGGTGGGCCCCGGGGATGTACTTGCCCGGATTGTGGATGTAGCGCCAGCGAGGCGTTCGAAGCGTCAGAATCGACTTGGGCTCCACCCGGTGGTCGATGCTCCCGTAGGCGTACTCGTGGCCCTCGTCGTCGAGACCCGCCAGGAGGGGAAGCAGGCTGCGACCCTGCATGCCTTCTCGCGGCTTCACTTCGACCACGTCGAGAATCGTGGGAACGATGTCGACGCTCTCGACGACCTTGTCGCGGATGACTACGCCCTCCGGAAGGTGTCCGGGCAGGCTCATGAGAAGGGGAACCCGCAGCACACCGTCGTACGCCGAGGCTTCATGGGAGAAATAGAAGAAGTGGTCGAACAGCTCCTCGCCGTGGTCCGCCGTGGCGACGACCAGCGTGCTCTCGCGAAGTCCCAGTGCGTCGAGCTGTCCGATCAGTCCTCCGATCAGCTCGTCCACATAGGCCACCTTGCCATCGTAGAGCGCCTTGATGTGATACTCGTCCTCCGCGGACAGCTCCTGCTTTCGACCGATCTCGTAGAGCTGGGCCTGATCTCCGTCGTAGGCGCCCGCGTAGTCGGGCTTCGTGAACCGCTGCTGCCATTCGGGAGGTGGTTGATACGGGCTGTGGGCCCCGAAGGAGTGAAGCCAGAGAAAGAAGCGCTCCTGCTGGTTCTCCTCCAGCCAGTCCCTCGCCTGCTGGAGCAATCGGTCTTCGTGGTCGCTGTGGCGAACGCTGAAGTCGTCGAAGCCCTGCGCGAAGCCCACGCTGGGACTCAGCGCCGCGTGGCTGGTGAATCCGGCGGTGCGGTATCCGGCACCGCGCATCACCTCGGCCAGAGTGTCGTGCGACGCCGGGAGCTCGGTCTTGTACATGCCGATCACGCCGTGGGTGTAGACGTACTTCGACGTCATGATCGACGCAACGGATGGGAACGTGAGGCCCCGGTGCGAGAAGGCCTGCTCGAATAACACGCCCTTTTCCGCGATCGCATCGAGGTTGGGGGTCAGGTCCCGCGAGTAGCCGTAGCTGCCCAGGTGATCCGCTCGGAGCGTGTCGATCGTGATCAACAGAACGTTCATGTTCGGAGCCCGAAGCTCTGCGAGATCGTCGCTGCAGGAGGCCAGGCACGAGATCAGAACGAGCCGTGCCACCCAGGCCATCCGAACGCTGGAGCGTTCACGCCAAGCGGTGGGGATCTCGAAATGCTGCGGTTGATTCACTGATAGGTCCTCAGGCTTCGCCGCGCAGAGCGCGGCTCGAATTCGTCTTCCTAGGCCCACCGTCGACTTATCAGCCCGGCGGCTGAGACCCTCAAGGGTCGCCGGGGGCGGCTTCGACCTCCTCCGCCCACCTCATCCCTTCCACGTAGCCCAGTGCTCGAAGCCGCTCTTCGAGATCGGCATCCTCGACCCTGCGCTGCGGAGCTCCGAGCTCCGCCGTCCGACCCGCCCACCGCAGGAGCTCCAACCTCAGCACAGCGGCGAGCTTCGGATGCTCTTCGACCACGTTCTGTCGCGCAGCAGGGTCCACTTCGAGGTCGTACAGCTCCTCCTCCGCGAACCGGACGTTCCAGGGGCCGTATCTCTTTGGGTTGTGGATGTACCGCCAGCGCGGCGAGCGAATCGTTAGCACCGAGAGTGGCGATCGGTCATTGTCCACGGAGCCGTAGGCGTAGCTGTGACCGTCCTCATCGATGCCAGCGATGAGTGGCAGGAGACTCTGACCCTGAACTGCGCCGTCCGGTACCTGGCCCAGCACGTCCAGAATCGTCGGCATGATGTCGATCACCTCGACGACCTTCTCCCCAATCGTCACTCCAGCTGGAAACCGTCCCGGGAGACTCATGAGAAGCGGAACACGAAGCACTCCGTCGTGCACAGAAGCTTCGTGAGAGAAGAAATAGAAGTGATCGAAGAGTTCCTCGCCGTGATCGGCACTGACTATCACAAGAGTTCGTTCGCGCAGACCGAGCTCGTTCAGCTTTACAAGGACTCGATTCAGGTGGTGGTCGACCCAGCTGAGCTTTCCATCGTAGAGGGCAATGGTGTGAGCCTTGTCCTCGTCGCTGAACTCCGCCGATTCCTGCGCGAGGGCTACGTCGTAGAGCTGCTTCTGAGATCCGTCGAAGCGTCCAGCGTAGCTGGGGTCGGTGAACTTTTCCTTCCAGGGCTTCGGCTGCTCGTAGGGCGTATGGGGGCCGAAGGAATGGATCCACATGAAGAACTTCGTGTCCCGGTTCTCTGCCAGCCAGTCACTAGCGCGATCGTACATTTCGGGTTCGTCACGGCTGTGGAAGAGATGAAACTCATCGAACCCCTGGTGGTAGCCAGTCTCCTCGAGAAAGGCGAGATGCGCGTTGAACGCCGCTGTTCGGTACCCGAGCTCGCGCATCACTTCTGCGAGTGTCTCATGGGATTCCGGGAGCGCCGTCTTGTACATCCCGATCACACCGTGGGTGTACACGTACTTCGAGGTCATGATCGACGCGACGGCTGGGAAGGTGAGCCCGCGAGGAGAGAAGGCCTTCTCGAAGCGGACTCCCTCCGCGGCGAGCGAGTCTAGATGGGGAGTCGTATCCCGTTCGTATCCGTAGCAGCCGAGATGATCGGCGCGGAGCGTATCGATCGTGATGAATACAACATTGGCGTCTGGTGCCCGCAACCTCTCTACGGATCGCTCGCTCGGTCCGCAGCCCGAGAAGCAGAGGAGTGCGAGGAGACTCGCGCCTGTTCCGAGGGCCGTCCGCAGGACTCGCTGCCCAGTCATTCGATGGTGTCTAGCGATGCCCCCTTCCGGTGTCCCGCACGGCCTCTCGGGAGCGGGAATCCGTTTGTCGCTCAGTAGCGATGCCCGCTCCTCCCGGCGACCCGCCCGGAAGCGGGGCCGACTACCTGACGTACGCGCCCACCGGGTGAGCGTCACCTGGCTGCCCGTCGGGGTTCATGAGCGGGCCGCGATGGGGACCAGCAGAAGGCCCACCGCGGCACGGAGCACGCCCAGGATCCCGCGGCCGACGAGCCCGGTGACGAGCGGCAGTAACGAAGAGGTGCGGGGAAGGAACTCGTCCGCGTACTCGGGTGACGTCTCGAGCACCGCTGCCAGGATCAACAGCTTGCTGCGCAACAGCCCCCGGGACGCAACCAGGCCCGAGGCCGCGTCGAGATAGGAGACGGACCATGGATGCCGCCGGGCAAAGCCGACGATCGAGGTCTCCCGAGCCGATTCCCAGGTAGGGATCAGTACGCGATTCGCGTCCGCATAGCGCAGGCAGAGCTCGTCGGAGGGTGCCCGAGCCACCAGATGGCTCGCGAACGACCGCGCCTCGCGCACCAGGAGATCGCGCTCCTCCTCGAGCGCCGAAGGCTGCATCGGGGAGAGACAAGCACACGGCCTGGCGGCCTGCAAAGCACCGGATGATCCGCGAGGCGGCCCTTCGCTACCCTGTCTTGGATGAGCGCTCAGCCCGAGATCTCGGTCGTCCTGCCCATTTACAACGAAGAGGGCACTCTGGGCGCCTGTCTCGGCGAGGTCCTGGAGCAGCTCGAGAAGCTCCGGGTCCGCTTCGAGATCCTATGCGTCAACGACGGCTCCTCGGACGGCAGCGAGAAGCTGATCGAGCGGGAGTCCCAACGGGACTCGCGGATCGTCCCCGTCCACCTGAGCCGGAACTTCGGCAAGGAGGGGGCGTTGGCCGCGGGACTGCAGGCCGCCGGGGGCCGCGCCGTCCTGCTCATGGACGCCGACCTCCAGCACCCTCCGAACCTGATCCCCCTCATGCTGGAACGCTGGCGCGGGGGGTACGAGGTGGTGGAGGCCATCAAGGAGGACCGGGGCCGGGAAGGAATCGCGGATCGGCTCCTGGCCCGAGGCTTCTACCTCCTGATGGGCCGCGCCGTCGGCGAGAACCTGCGGGACTCTTCGGACTTCAAGCTCCTCGACCGCCAAGTGGTAGACGTGCTGCTCGAGTTCCCGGAGCGCTGCCGCTTCCTGCGCGGCTTGGTCGCCTGGGTGGGCTTTCGCGTGGCACGCATCCCCTTCCGCGTACAAGAGCGGCGGGCCGGAAAGAGCAAATGGTCACGGCGGGCGCTGCTGCGCTACTCGGTCCAGAACCTGGTGGCCTTCTCGTCGGCCCCGCTGCGCGTGGTCGCCTGGACGGGCTTCAGCACCGTGCTCGCGGCCGTGCTGCTGGCCATCGGTCAGTTCTACTACTACTTCTCCGGCCGGTCCGTCAGCGGCTTCACGACGGTGATTCTCGTCATGCTGTTCCTGTCGGGGCTGATCCTGACGAGCCTGGGGGTGATCTCTCTGTACGTCGCGAACATGTACGACGAGCAGAAGGCGCGACCCCTGTTCGTGGTTCGCCGCGGCGGGCAGCTGGGCAGCTCAGCGCAGGCGGGCCCGCCTTCGCCCGTGTCGGAGCCGGGCTCCTCTTCCTGATGGATGCGCCGATGGGGCGGCCGGGCCGCCGAAGCCCCGACCCCGTGGCCGTCACCGGGGCCTCCGGAATGCTGGGGCGGCATCTCTGTCGCCTGCTGTCGCGCCGGGGCTGGCGGGTGCGGGCCCTCGTGCGAGACCCGGCCGCGTTCTCGGAGGAGGGTGTCGAGGTCGGAAGATGCGCGCTCCCGGAGGAGATCGACGAATCCCTCCTCGAGGGCGCTTCCGCCCTCGTTCACTGCGCCTATGCGACCCGGGAAGTCGACCCGGCGAAGGCAGAGCGAGTCAACGAGGAGGGCACCCGTCGCATTCTCGAGGCTTCGCGACGCGCCGGCGTCCGTCGTTTCGTCTTCATCTCGAGCCTCGTCGCCCATGCGGCGGCACCGAGCTACTACGGGCGGAGCAAGTTCCTGCTGGAGGGATTGCTGGATCCGAGTCGGGACCTCGTCGTCCGCCCGGGATTGATCCTGGCCCGGCAGGGAGAGGGGCTCTTCCAGCAGATGCGCGAGACGATTCGTCGGGCGGGCTGGGTCCCGGTCTTCGGCGGCGGCAAGCAGCCCCTCCAGACCGTCCACGTGGACGACCTCTGTGAGGGGCTGGCTCGAGCGCTCGAGCGCGACCTGACGGGAGCGCTGAACGTTGCGGAGGCCGATCCCGTCTCGATGTCCGTGTTTCTGCGCATGCTGGCCGATCGGCTGGGAATCCGCTGCACCCTCGTGCCCCTGCCACTGGGACTGACGATCGCAGGGGTGCGCATCGCCGAGGCCCTCCGCGTGCCCCTGCCGATCCGATCCGAGAGTCTCCTCGGACTCAAGGCGCTTCGGCGCGTACCCGTGGAAGCCGATCTCTCACGATTGGAGCTCAACGTTCGAACGGCCGCCGAGAGCCTCGAGGACGTGGTGGAAATCTCCTAGGACTCCGACTCCGCTTCCCCATCCCCCTCCGAGGCCGACTCCGGCTGCGCCGCGGCGGCGAGGGCCGAGGCGCGCAGCTCCGACACGGTGGGGATTCCCTTCCAGCGGCTGCGGATGAGCTCGGCGCGCTTCAGGACCCTGCGGTGCAGGGAATCCTCGACCGGGGCGCTGGCGGCCTCCGCCTCCCGGGGGGGCCGGATCTCGAGCTCCTCGAGCCGGCGGTGGAGCTTGGCGATCGCGCCCTGCGCATCGCGGTGGAACTCCGTGCCCCGCACGCGCACGAACTCCCAGCCCAGCCGGCCGAGGGTACGCTGGCGCTCGAGCTCCTCGGCGACGGCCTCCTCGGGCTGCACCCGATCGCCGTCACAGACGATGGCCACGCGCCGGCCGCCCTCCCCTTCCACCATCAGGTCGATCACGTACTCGCCCACCGGATGGCGCAGCGACAGCCGGTGCCCAGCCCTCTCGAGGCCGGTGAACACCTCCTTCTCGAGCTCCGACCGGAAGCGCTTGCGGCCGGGATCGCGCCGCTTCGGCCGCGAGGCCGCGGGATTCGCTGCGTGGGCGATGAGCTGCAGGCGCAGATCGCCGGGCTTGAGGTCCCGGCGCGGGTTGAGCGAGTGGACCACCCAGAGCTGGTCGCGGGCGCGGCTGGCGGCCACGTTGAAGGACTTGCGGGACTCCTCCCGCTGGCGGAGCCGCAGCGGCCCGTCCGCGGGCGAGTTCACGATGGAGAGGAAGATGACGTCCCGCTCGTCTCCCTGGAACTGGGAGGCGTTGCCGCACAGGATCTGGCGCTTCTTGTACTCGGAGACCGAGAGCCGCTTGCGCAGGACCGAGTCGATGTAGAGGGCCTGGTCGGTTCCGACCATGGAGATCACACCGATGGTGGCGTCCTCGTACTCCTCGAGCTTGCAGATGGCGCAGACCAGGGAGACGATCTCGAGGGCCTCGTCCTTGTTGATCCCGTTCGACTCGACCCCCGTCTTCACGTGGTGGGCGACGAGATGGGGCGTCACCCGGCTGGAGGCGGCCTCTCGGAGCGCCCGGATCTCCCCCTCGTAGCAGAGCTGGTTGCTGAACTGGATGATGTCCGGCACGCAACGGAAGTGCTCGAGGAGGCGGATGGTGCCGCCAAAGGATTGCCGCGCCAGGTCGTAGACGGAGGTCTTGCCGTCGTAGAGCTGACTGTTGGGAACGTCTGCCAGCAGCTCGTCGATCAGCGATCGGATGCGGTCGCTGGACTGCCCCACCGCGTAGGGACTCACCTGCTCATGGTCCCCCACCACCACGACCTCCTTGCCGAGGGCGAAGGCCACGAGGCCGAGCACGTCGCTCTGGCTCGCCTCGTCGATGATGACCACGTCGAAGCGAGTGGTGGCGAGATCGAAGCACTCCACCACCCGGGACAGCGGCATGATCCACACCGGCACGGCGCTGCGACACTCGGCCAGGGTCTTCTTGGCCTCCTCCTTGAGGCGCGCCACGTGCTTGCCACCGCCCTTGCCGATCTTCTTGTGCAGGCCGAGCCAGCCCGTGAGGGCCTGCTGCTGCTTGAGCCCCGTGCGGCGTAGCTGGGCGAGCCAGGAGCGCTTCTCCACGTAGGCCGCGGAGACCTCGAAGAGCTCCTCCTCGAGCACCGTGCGCTTCTCCTGGAGGGCGTCGAGGTCCACCGCCGCGGTGCGGGCGAGCTGCTCGTCCCACAGGCGGTAGCGCCAGGCCTTCTCGAGGTCGCCGGGAATCCGGCCCGCGCCGTGGGGTTCGCGTCGCTCGCGGAGCGCCTCCGCCCAGCCGGGAGCGGCGGACTCGAGCTTTTTCAGCAGCTCGCGGCGGCGATCGTCCTTCTCCCTTCCAGCCAGGAGATCCACGAGCCGGGCACGCCCATCGGCGAAGGCGTCGTAGTCGCCCTTCTTGATGCCCGAGCGCATCAGCCCGACGATCGGATACACGGCGTCCTTGCGGGAGAAGCCGTCGAGCTGGGCCAGCCAGCCGGCCTTGCGGGCCGAGAGGCGTTTCCCCTCGAGGCTGCGCGAGCGGGTTTCTACCAGGGGACCCAGCTGCTGCTCGACGACCTCGCGAATCCGCTGCAGCTCCGAACGCACCGAGCCCTCAGCAACGCGGCGGAGCAGGCGCTCCCAGTCGAGGCCGGTCTCCTCGATCTCCGCCTGGCAGCGGCTCCAGACCTCGGCGTGCCAATCCAGGGCGGCGCGGATCTCGGCTGCCCAGGTCCGGGCCTTGCGCTCCGGCTTGCGACCCAGCTCGTCCGCGGGCGGCGCCCCCAGCGGCTCCAGCTGCGCGTCCCAGCGGCGGACCAGCGCCTCGCGCAGCGCGCGGATCTGCAGGCTGTGGAGGACCGCCCGGAAGTGGGTGGCGACCTGAGGCCGGCGCTCGCCGACCCGGGTCGCCTTGATGAACTCGCTCCACTCCGGCCGCATCAGCCGCGACAGCTTGCCGAGCTTCTTGCCCGATTCGAGGTGCCCGAGGATCGCCTCGCAGGTTCCGAGGAGTTCGTCGGTGGCCTGGTCCGAGCGAATCGTCGGGGCGTGCTTGAGGACCAGGGGCTCCTTCTCGGGGATCTCCGTCGCGGCGCGCTCGATCATCTGGGCGAGCTCGAGCCATGCCTCCCGGCGCTCGCCACCGTTCCGGCCGGCCTCGAGGCAGTCGACGCGCCACTCCTGTTCGTCGTGGAGCTGCTCCACCGCCTGCTTGGCGCTCGAGACGAGGGAGGAGAGGTCCTCCGGGTCCTGCTCGTCGTGGTGCCAGAACTCGTCGCTCCCCTCGCCTTTCGTCTTCTCGAAGCGAGCGAGGCCGTCGAAGAGGGAGGCGAACTCGGCGGGGCTGGGGAAGACGTCGGGGTCCGGCAGCTCCGCCTGGAAGAGAGCCTCGTCCTCCGCTGCGAGCTCGGCGGTGAGCGCATAGAGCTCCTTTAGCTCGCTGCGGGAGATGGGCAGGTCCCCTTCGGCCAAGGGTCCCGGGATCCAGTCGTGCTGTCCCCGCCACTCGGACACCTTGCGAGCCGCCTCGGTGGGGGAGATGTTCGTTCCACAGATCTCGAAGTCACGGTACTCCGCCAGCA
Source organism: Myxococcota bacterium (assembly GCA_039714895.1). Classification (GTDB taxonomy): domain Bacteria; phylum Myxococcota_A; class UBA9160; order UBA9160; family DASRUS01; genus JBDLIK01. The sequence goes on from JBDLIK010000113.1 coordinate 8,493, forward strand.
CCGCCTCCTCGAGGGCCCCGCGCACCCGCTCGTGCTGTGTCAGCAGCTCCCGCCGCTCTGTCGCGAGCTTCTCGATCTCCTTGACGAGCCTCTTCTCGCT
>JBDLIK010000114.1:0-8592 GCA_039714895.1 Myxococcota bacterium
TCCTCGCCAAGCAGCTCGCCACCCTCGATTACCTCTGTGATGGGCGCCTCATCCTCGGCATCGGATATGGCTGGAACCGCGAAGAGATGGAGAGCCACGGAGTGGACGTGAAGCGACGCCGGGATGTGGTGCGTGAGAAAGTGCTCGCCATGCAGCGTCTCTGGAGCCAGGAGGTGGCTGAGTACCGGGGCGAGTTCGTGAGCTTCGAGGCGAGCTGGCAGTGGCCCAAGCCCGTGCAGCAACCCCGGCCTCCCATCCTGATCGGAGGTGGTCCGGGGCCGACGCTCTTCGCGCACGTGGCCGAGTACGCCGACGGCTGGATGCCCATCGGGGGGGGCGGGGTGCGCGAAGCCCTGCCCCGCCTGCGCCGCGCCATGGAGGAGCAGCAGCGAGACCCTGCCGGCCTCCGCGTCGTGCCCATGGGGATCCTCCCGGATCCCCGCAAGCTCGACTACTACGCCTCCATCGGCGTCAGCGAGGCGGTGCTGCGGCTGCCCTCGGCACCCCGGGATCAGGTGCTGCCCGTGCTCGACGACTACGCACGGTACGCCTAGATCCCCACCGCCCGATCGTCGGTACGCTGCCGCGACTCGGCGATCCTACGGCAGGTAGGGCGCTGCCAGCTCGGCGCCCATCGGGTTCGAGCTGGCCCTTGCCGCGCTGGCCAGCTCGGTTCGGTCGAGGGCCACGCGGTGAAGACCGACAGCCACGCTCTCACCCACCACATCGACGGTGGCGTACTCCGCGTGGCCGAGGATCGTCGGGCGCCCACCGACGGGGAACTCCAGGAACGGCGCACCCACGCTGCCCGGATTGATCACCAGCGAACCCCGGTGCTGGCGCAGCATCTGGATGTGCGTGTGTCCCCCAGCCATCACCGTGGCCCGATCCGGTCCGAGCTGCTGATCGAACTCGGCAGCGGGGGTATCCGCCAGCAGGTCCACCGTGTTCGAGCTCGGCGAGCCGTGATAGAGCATCAACCTGTGACGGGTTCCGAGCGACAGGGTGATTCCCGCCTCGAAGCGGCTCAGGAACTCCATCTGGTCGTTCGACAGCTGCTCGCGACCCCAGGCGATGGCCTCGCTGATCGTCCCCTCGCAATGCGAGTCGACCAGCCGGGGATCGAGCAGGTAGTCGTCGTGGTTTCCCACGATGCAGCGACAGCCGAGCTCCCTCAGGGTATCGACCACCTCGGACGGTCCGACGCCGAGTGTGGCTACGTCGCCCAAGCACACGATCTCATCGACACCCTCCCGTTCAATGGACCGCAGCACGGCACGCAACGCGATGGCATTGCCGTGGATGTCCGAGATCAGGGCGATCCGGCGTCGCGCATCCATCCGTGCCAACGCGAACATCCTACCCCATCACGGATCTTCGCGACGGACGCCGCTTCGGCACCTTCGTGCTCGATCCAGACGGGAACAACGTCGAGGCGGTGTGCCACCAGCCCGGTACGTGACGTGCGCCGCATCGCCGCTAGCGATCGCGAAGCTTCTCGATGATCTCCTGCCCGAAGCGCTCGGCCTCGCTGCAGTACTCCGCGCGGGTGCGGCTCGGGAGCGACACCGTGAGCCAGCTGACCCCCAGCTCCGCGAGGCGCTCGGCGCCCTCCAGAAAGCGCGGCGCATCGAAGGCTCCGCGCGTGAACATGTCGAGGCCGAAGGGCACCAGCGCGACCTCCAGCGGGCGGGTGCGACCCACCTGCTCCGCGCGCTCGCGCAAGTAGGCGAGGCGCTCCCGGAGGTCGTCGGGGCTCTCCATCCGCGCCGTGCGCACGAAGCGTGCGCCCCCGGGCTGGGTCGGGAAGGGCACCCAGGCATCTCCCAGCTCCACCGCCCGGCGGATGGCCCGGCGGCTGTTGCCCCCCACCCAGATCGGAGGATGGGGTCGCTGGCGCGGGCGGGGCAGCATGGTGTTGCCGCGGGCCTCGAAGCCGCGGCCAGACAGCTTCACGCCCTCGTCGGTCCAGGCCGCTCGGATCGCCCGGATCGCCTCGTCCGCCACGTCGTTGCGCGCCTCGAAGTCCGCCCCGAGGGCCGCGAACTCGCTCTTCAGATAGCCGGCGGACACGCCCAGGATCAGGCGCCCGCCGGAGAGGACGTCCAGGCTCGCCGCCGCCTTCGCTGCCAGAAAGGGGTTTCGGTAGGGCAGCACCATCACGTGGGTCTGGACGCGCAGCCGAGAGGTCGCAGCCGCCGCGAAGGAGAGCGCCACGAAGGGATCGAGGGCGTGATGACCGCCGCCCGCCAGCCAGCGGTCGTCCGGGAAGGGATGATCGGTGACGAAGCAGGCATCGAAGCCGGCTGCTTCGACGGCCTGCGCCATCTCCGCCACAGCATCCCCGGCGAGAAACTCCTCGCCCTTCGAGACGCGATCCGTCGGAAGCTGCACGGAGAAGCGCACGGGAGGCCAGCATAGGCGGGACACCCCGGGCGGGAAAGACGGACACCCTTGGCAGGTCGGGTCGGGCTCCGTATGGTACCGGCGGCCCCGGTCCGGCCGACCGAAGGCGGGCCCGCCAGAGGAACCCCCCGACTTGGACCTCCGCTACAGCGAATCCGAGGAGAAGTTCCGCGCCGAGCTGCGCGCGTGGCTCGCGGAGGCGGTGTCCACCCACGGCGCACCGCCGCCTGCCCACGACTGGTCCGCCCGTCGGGAGTACGACACGGGCTGGCAGCGAAAGCTCTTCGAAGCAGGCTATGCGGGCATCAACTGGCCGGCCGCCTACGGGGGTCGGGACGCCTCGCTGTCGGAGCAGCTGGTCTACTACGAGGAGATCGCCCGGGCCCGTGCACCCTACGTGGGCGTCAACTTCGTGGGGATGCTCCACGGCGGACCGACGCTCATCGCCGAGGGCACCGAGCAGCAGAAGTCGAGCCACCTGCCCCGCATCCTCCGAGGAGAGGAGGTGTGGTGCCAGGGCTTCTCGGAGCCCGATGCGGGCTCGGACCTGGCCTCGTTGCGCACCCGGGCGGTGCGCGACGGCGACGTCTACCGCGTGTCGGGTCACAAGATCTGGACGTCCTTCGCCCAGGTCGCCGACTATGGCGAGCTGCTGGTGCGCACCAACCCCGACGCGCCCAAGCACCGGGGCATCACCTGGCTGATCCTCCCCATGGACGCGCCCGGAATCGAGATCCGCCCGCTTCCCACCCTGGCCGGGGAGGGAGAGTTCAGCGAGGTCTTCCTCGAAGACGTCCCGGTCCCGGTGGAGAACGTGGTGGGGAACGAGGACGACGGCTGGCGGGTCACCAACGTCACCCTGCGCTTCGAACGCGGCACCGCCTTCGTGAGCGAGATCTACAACCTCCAGGAGGCATTGGCGGGGATCGAGGATCTGGTCCGCGCCGACCCGGTGGGCCGGGAAGATCGCGGACTGGCGCGCGAGATCGGCCACCTGCGCGCCGAGCTCGACGCCGCCTGGGCCATGGTGAAGCTGTCGGTCTCCGAGGCCAGCGAGACCGGCGTCCCGGGTATCGGCGGCTCGGCGGTCAAGCTCTTCTACACCGAGCTCGCCCAGCGCCTGGGAGAGCTGGGCATGCGCCTGCTGGGTCGCGCTGCCCTGTGCCGCTCGGACTTGGCAGGGCTGCCGAACCGACAGATCCTCCACAAGGCGCTGCAGTCCCTCTCGCTGACCATCGCGGCGGGCAGCTCGCAGATCCAGCGCAACATCATCGGCGAGCGCATCCTCGGCCTGCCTCGGGAGCCGCGCTAGCTGTGGACTTCCGGCTCACCGACGACCAGCAGGCCCTCCGGGACGCGGTGCGTTCCTTCTGCGAGGGTCGCATCGGCGCCGACAGCCTGCGCGAGCTCGAGGAGAAAGGCGCCTTCGACCCGGGTCTGTGGAGGGAGCTGGCCGAGATGGGAGTCTTCTCCCTGCGCCTGCCCGAGGACGCCGGCGGCGTAGGGCTCGGCATGGCAGACGCCGTGCTGGTCTTCGCCGAGCTCGGCCGCTGCCTGGCGCCGGGACCGCTGGTGTGGAGCCACCTGGCCGCTGGGCGGGTGGACGGCGCCGAGAGCGGCGCGACGGTGGTGGGAGGCCTCGACCTCATGGACGGGCAGCACGGGCCCCTCCTGCTCGAGCACTTCGAGCAGCTGGACGCGCTGCTGGTGCTGCGGCCCGAGGGCGTGCACCGCGTGGAACGCAGCGCCATCTCTGCTGCCGTGCCGGTGGAGCTCCCCCTCGACCCCCTGACCCCGCTGCACCAGGCAACGGCGCTGCCCGACGGAGAGCGCATCGCCGGCGCCGACGAGGCCGCAGCGCTGCGCCGGGAAGGTACGGCGCTCGCCGCGGCACAGCTGTTCGGCATCGCGGAGGCCACCGCCCTGCTGGCAGTGGACTACGCGAAGAAGCGCGAGCAGTTCGGGCGACCCATCGGCTCCTTCCAGGCCGTGAAGCACCTGCTCTCCGACATGTTCGTCCGCCAGGAGGTGGCGCGAGCCGCCTGCTACGCGGCCGGCGTCACCCTCGACGATCCCGCAGTCGGCGACGTCGCCCAGGCGGTCTCGGCAGCGAAGGTCACGGCGGGAGAGGCGGGGCTGCGAAACTCCCGCGCCTGCATCCAGGTCCTCGGCGGAATGGGGTACACCTGGGAGGTGCCCGCGCACTACTACCTGAAGCGCAGCTGGGTGCTGGAGAACCTCTTCGGCACGCACGACGAGCACGCCGAGTCCCTCGCCCGCCTGTCCGCAGCCTCCCCCGGTCTTTGACGGCCCCGGTCAGTTTCGATACGCTCCGTCTCGAAACCACCCACCCGAGTGGAGAGCTCCATGGGAGTGCTGGACGGAAGGGCCGCCGTCGTGACCGGCGGCGGGCGCGGAATCGGACGAGGCCACTGCCTCCACCTCGCCGAGCAGGGCGCCGCCGTGGTGGTGAACGACCTGGACGCCGAGGAGGCGGGGAAGGTCGCCGAGGAAATCGCCGCCAAGGGCGGCAAGTCGAGCGTGAACAGCGACGACATCGGCAGCCGCGAGGGTGCCCACGCCCTGGTCGAGCAGTGCGTGAGCGAGTTCGGCGCCCTCCACGCCCTGGTGAACAATGCCGGCAACGTGCGCGATCGCTCCTTCCTCAAGATGAGCGACGACGAGTTCACGAGCGTGCTGCGCGTGCACGTGCAGGGAACCTTCATGTGCTCCCAGGAGGCCGCCTGGCGCATGCGCGACCAGAAGAGCGGTGGCTGCATCGTCAACACGGTCTCCGCCGCGCACTTCGGCAACTTCGGACAGTCGAACTACGCGGGCTCCAAGGGTGCCATCGCCTCCATGACCTACACCTGGGCCGGGGAGCTCGTGCGTTATGGCATCCGCGTGAACGCCGTCAGTCCGTCGGGTACCACGCGCATGTCGGCGACCGCCAAGGTGGGGGGCAAGACCGTCGACCTCCCCTTCATCGACCCCGACCGCAACGGCGCCTTCGTGGCCTGGCTGTGCAGCGACGATGCAAGCTGGGTGACGGGCCAGATCTTCGGCACCGGCGGCGACCGGGTCGTGGTTCTCGAGCAGCCGAAGTACGGGACTGGCATGTTCCGGGAGGGTGGCTGGTCAGTGGAGGACCTGCACACCCACATGAAGCGGACCCTCGGCGGCCGGCTCGAGCCCTTCGGGTTGATGAAGCATCCCTACGCGTTCCTCGACGGAGTGAAGCCGCCCGAGAATTGATCCCGGGGGCGTCGGGCCACCCCCCGCCAGCTCGCCATGAGGTCCCAAAAGGAGTCGTCGTGCCCGGCATCCTCTCGTACGGCGCCTACGTGCCGCCCACCCGACTGCCTCTCGACCTGGCTTCGGGGCGTGCGCCGCGGGAGGGGGGACCCGAGCGGGCCGTGGCCTGGAACGACGAGGACGCCATCACCCTGGCGGTCGCTGCCGCCAGCAACTGCCTGCGCGGCTTCGATCGCGCCTCGGTGGACGGGGTGCTCTTCGCGTCCACCACCGGCCCCTTCCGCGAGAAGCAGGGGGCGAGCCTGCTCGCCAAGGCCCTCGACCTGCGCCGCGAGGTGCTCACGAGTGACCACACCGGCTCTCTGCGCGCGGGGGTCGGCGCGCTGCGCGCCGCCGCCGACTCCATCCGCGCGGGCACTGCGCGCCGCCTGCTGGTGGTGGCCAGCGACACCCGGCTGGCCGCCCCCGGCTCGGCCCTGGAGCGCAACCTGGGCGACGGAGCCGCGGCCTTCCTGGTGGGCGAGAGCGACGCCATCGCTCTTCTCGGAGAGCACCACGCGGTGGCCGACGAGATCGTGGACGTCTGGCGCAGCGAGGGAGACCGCTTCGTCCACAGCTGGGAGGATCGCTTCGTGATCCAGGAGGGCTACGTCCCCACCCTGGTGGAGGCGGTGGAAGGGTTGCTCCGTCGCGCTGGGTCCAGCGCGGGCGACGTCACCCGCTTCGCCCTCTACGGCCCCGACGCCCGCAGCCACGCCAGCGTGAGCAGCAAGCTCCGCCTCGAGCCGGCCCAGGTCCAGGATCCCCTGTTCGGGCGCCTGGGCAACGCCGGCGCCGCCTTCGCACCGCTGCTGCTGGCCGCGTCGCTGGAGTCGGCACGGCCCGGAGAGCGTCTGGTGGTGGCCAGCTACGGAGACGGCGCCGAGGCCCTCGCGCTCCAGGTGACCGAGAAGGTGGAGAAGCTCGAGGCGCGGCGCGGCGTCTCCTGGCACCTGGAGCGACGTCGCCCGGTCAAGAGCTACGACCGGTATCTCAAGGCCCGCAGCCTGGAGACCCGGGAGTACGAGCCCAGCGCCGATGCGGGACTCTCGGCCACGATCCACTTTCGCGAGCGCGACGAGGACGTGGCCTTCCGCGGACAACAGTGCCGACGCTGCGAGCGCGTGCAGTTCCCCATCCAGCGGGTCTGCGAGAGCTGCTTCGCGAAGGACGACTTCGAGCGGGTGCGCCTCTCGGATCGCAGCGGACACGTGGTCACCTACACCTTCGACTTCTTCTTCCCCACCCCCGACCCCCCGACCATCGTGACGGTGACCGAGGTCGAGGGCGGGGCGCGGGTCCACCTGCAGCTGGTGAACGCGACCCCGGAGGAGACCCGAATCGGCCTGCCGGTGGAGTTCGTGTTCCGGCGCATCCACACGGCCGGGGGGCGCCCCAACTACTACTGGAAGGCCAGCCCTCTTCCGCGGGGCTGAAGGGACGGACATGGCGAACAGCGAAGCGATCCGGGACCGGGTGGCCATCGTCGGGGTGGGATGCTGCAAGTTCGGCGAGAACTGGGACCAGTCTCCCTCGGACATGATCGTCGACGCGGCCTACGAGGCCTACGCGGACGCGGGCATCGACAAGCCCCAGGAGCAGATCGATGCCGTCTTCACCGGCTCGCTCTACTCCCAGAAGGGCCCGCACGAGTGCAGCGATGCCCTCAAGCTCTGGAAGCCGGTGACCATGGTTTCCAACTACTGCGCCACCGGGACCGATGCCTTCCGCTGTGGGGTTCTCTCCATCGCCGCGGGGATGTACGACACGGTGTTGGTGGTGGGATACGACAAGCCCAAGGATCGCGGAGTCTCCGGACCGAGCGTGATGATGAGCCAGGTGAGGGACCTTCCCCAGACCCCTGCGGGGTGGTTCTCGCTGTGCGCATCCACCTACTTCGAGAAGTATGGCGCCGGACGCGAGGATCTGGCGAAGATCGCGGTGAAGAACCACCGCAACGGTTGTCTCGCCCCCAAGTCGTTCCTCAAGCGTGAGATCACCGTGGAGGACGTGCTGAACGCCCGCATGATCTCGTGGCCCTTCGGACTCTACGACTGCGCGGCCCAGACCGATGGTGCGGCGGCGGCACTTCTCACCCGGGCGGATCTCGCTCGTGACTTCCGCGAGGACCCGGTGCTCGTGAAGGGGGTGACGGTGATGGCCGGGCCGAATCCCCAGAAGGACCCGGAGAACGATTTCCTCTCCTGGAAGCCCACGGGCTGGGCCGCCGAGGAAGCCTACCGCCAGGCCGGGATCACCCGCCCGCTGGAGGAGATCGACGTTGCCCAGGTGCACGACTGCTTCTCGCTGACGGAGCTGCTCTCGTACGAGGATCTGGGCTTCATCGAGAAGGGATCTGCCAAGGAGCACATCGCGGCCGGCACCTTCGACCTCGGCGGCGGGCTCCCGGTCAATACCGACGGCGGCCTCAAGACCTTCGGTCACCCCACGGGTGCCACGGGCGTGCGGATGATCTACGAAAACACCCTGCAGCTCCAGGGACGCGCCGAGCGGCGTCAGGTGGAGGGCGCCGGCGTCGCCCTCAGCCACAACATCGGGGGACACCCGACGGCCTGTGGCATCGTGATCCTGGGGCGATGAGAGCGCTGCCAGGAGGAGAGCCATGGAGTTCGAGAGTCTCCTCTACGAGAAGGACGAGCGGGTGGTCACCCTGACCCTGAATCGTCCCGAGCGTCACAACGCCTTTACGGTGGCCATGGCCCTCGAGCTTCGCCGGGCCTGGGCCGCGGTCAAGAGCGACCCCGAGGTCGTGTGCGTGATCCTCACGGGCGCCGGCGAACGTGCCTTCTGCACGGGCATGGACGTGGCTGCGGTGGCGGACGGGAGCGCGCGGGAGGCCGCGGCCCGCATCGAGAAGGAGGAGGGCCGCGC
>JBDLIK010000115.1:0-8551 GCA_039714895.1 Myxococcota bacterium
TGCACACCGCCCACGTCCCGCTGATCTGTCGCGAGGTGTTCGAGGACGATGCGATGCTGGTGATCGACGGCGGCAACACCGCAGTGTGGACGAACCTCTACCACGAGAATCGCTCGCCCGGATGCCTGCTCAGCACCTTCAAGTTCGGGATGCTGGGTGCCGGCGTCGGCCAGGCCCTCGGAGCCAAGGTCGCGTGGCCCGAGCGGCAGGTCTACTGCATCGCCGGCGACGGAGCGATGGGCATGCACCCCCAGGAGATCGAGACCGCCGTCCGCAACGAGCTGGCGGTGATCTACCTCGTCATCTGCGACCGCCAGTGGGGCATGGTGAAGTACGGCCAGGGCATGGCGACGAACCCGGAGGGGATGATGGAGAAGAGGTCCCTCTCGCCGGAGGAGACCCTCAACACCGACTTCTCCGAGATCCGCTTCGATCAGCTGGCCGAGAGCATGGGCGCCCACGGCGAGCGCGTCTCCCGTGCCGCAGACCTGCGGGGAGCGATCGAGCGCAGCCTGGCGAGCGGACGCTGCTCGGTGATCCAGGTCGACGTAGACCCCGTGGCCCATATGTGGGCACCGGGGCTCGACATCTTCAAGGCCATGCATCTGGAGCCGGCAGAGTGAGCGGTCGTTCGGTGCTCGTCACTGGCGCCTCCGGACTGATCGGGCGGCGCCTGGTGTCGCTGCTCGCAGAGGATCCCGAGGGCATCGAGACGGTGGTGGCGATGGACCTGCGGGAGCTGCCGGAGGACCAGCGGCTGGCGGGGATCCGGTACGAGACCGGCGACATCCGGGATCCGCAGCTCGGCAAGCGTTTCCAGACCTGGTCGATCGACACCGTGGTGCATCTCGCTGCCATCGTGACACCGGGCAAGGGCAGCACACGCGAGCTCGAGCATTCGATCGATGTGCTAGGGACCGAGAACGTGCTGCGCGGCTGCCTCGAGGCCGGCATCGGGCAGCTCGTCTATACCAGCAGCGGCGCCGCCTACGGCTACCACGCCGACAACCCCGTGCCGCTCACCGAGCGGGACTCGCTGCGCGGAAACCCGGAGTTCGCGTACTCTGACCACAAGCGCCTGGTGGAGGAGATGCTGGCCCGCGCCCGGAGCGAGCACCCGGAGCTCCGCCAGCTCGTGTTCCGGCCGGGCACCATCCTGGGTGAGCGCGTCGCGAATCCGATCACCGCGATGTTCGAGCGTCCCGTGATCCTGGGCGTTCGTGGCTCCGACATCCCCTTCGTGATCGTCTGGGACGAGGACGTGGCGCGCTGCATCGCGAAGGGCATCCGCGAGCGGGGGAGCGGGATCTACAACCTGGCCGGGGACGGGGTGATCACGCTGCGAGAGATGGCGCGCAGGCTCGGCAAGCCCTACCTGGCCCTCCCGGTCGTCGTGCTCGAGACCGCCCTCGGCCTCGCCCGGACGCTGGGCCTCACCCAGCTCGGGCCCGAGCAGGTCAACTTCCTCCGCTACCGCCCGGTGCTTAGCAACGATCGCCTCAAGTCGGAGTTCGGCTTCTCGCCCACCTACACCAGCGAGGAGTGTTTCGAACGCTACCGGCGCATCCGATTCGGTGACTGAGGGGCGTCATGCGGGGCAAGACCGTCGTCATCACCGGCGCGGCGGGCGGCATCGGCGCCGCACTGGCACGCCGCTTCGCCCGGGAAGGCAGCCGGCTCGCACTGCTGGACCGCGACCCGTCGGGCGTCGAGGGTCTCGCCCAGGAGCTCGAGTCGACCGGCGCCTCCGCTCTCCCGCTCGTATGCGACGTGACTTCGCTCTCGGCGTGCGAGGCCGCGATGAAGTCGGTGACCTCCGCGGCGGGCGGCATCGACATCCTCGTCAACAACGCGGGGATCACCCACCTGGGACGCTTCCAGGACGTCCAGGTCGACGTCTTGCGCCGGGTGATGGAGGTCAACTTCTTCGGCTCGGTGAACTGCACGAAGACGGCGCTGCCCTCGCTGCTCGAGCGACGGGGGCGGATCATCGTGCTCTCGAGCGTCGCGGGCTTCGCGCCTCTCGCCAGCCGCACGGGCTACGCGGCCAGCAAGCACGCCCTGCACGGCTTCTTCGACTCCTTGCGTGCCGAGCACCGGCGGGACGGTCTGCAGGTGATGATCGTGTGCCCGTGGTTCGTGGATACGTCCATCGGAGATCACGCGCTGGGCCCCGACGGTGCCCCGGCGCTGCCCCAGGCCCGGACCGGGGTACGCGCCCTGGCAAGCCCCGAGCAGGTCGCCAACGCCATCGTGCAGGCCGCGCAACGGGATCGTCGGCTCCTGCTGGTGCCGGGGCCCGCCCGTCTCGCCTACCTGGTGTCGCGGCTCGCGCCCACCCTCTACGAACGGCTGATGCTGCGGCAGCTCCGTCACTGACGGGGCGAGCCAGCCCGGCCCTCTGCTGGCACCGCCTACCAGAGCTCGAGGATCGCGTGCAGGATGTCGCGGCGGCTGATCTGCCCCACCAGGCGGCTGCCCTCGAGCACGGGGAAGCGGCGGTAGCGGCTCTGGCGGAAGGCCTCGATCACCTCGACCAGGCTGGCACTGGCGGGCAGGGTGTCGACTTTCTGGGTCATGTACTTGGAGACGGCGCCCGCCGGCTCCTGGTGGTAGGCGGCCTGCACGGCCACACCCAGGCAGTCCCGCTGGGTGAGGATGCCGAGCAGGTTGCCCCGGGAGTCCACCACCGGCGCTCCCGAGATCCGCTCGTCGAGCAGCCGCTGCATGGCCTCGAGGACGTCCATCTCCGGCTCGAGAGTGACGAGCCGGGTGGACATGTAGTCGCGCGCGGTGGCTTCCTCGACGGACTTCACGGCAGAGCCTCGGCGCGCGACGCCGCGTGCCGGCAGGGCCGCGTGCAGGCCGCGCACACCAGCCCTCCCGGCTCGCCGCAGCCGCGGCGCAGCGGCGCCCGGCCCAGCAGGACGCCGAGGGCCATCGCCGCGAAAGCCAGGGCGAGGACGGCGAAGCTGAGGACGAAGAGTGTCACGTCGTCTCCCGGTCAGCGTAGGTCATGCGGCTCGAGGGCCGGGGTGGCACGCGTCTCGAGCCCCGCGCCGCGATCGAGCACGAAGAGTACGGCAAGGCCCTCGCGTGTGGCCACGCGCGGGCCGGCCTCGGGGCCGAGCACCAGGAGCGCCGTGGCCCAGGCGTCGGCCCGGGTGGCGTCGGGTGCCAGGACCGATACCGAGACGAGGTCGTGGTCGACGGGACGTCCAGTGCGCGGATCGATGGCGTGGGAGTAGCGGCGCCCCTGCCACTCGAAGTAGCGCCGGTAGTCGCCTGCGCTGGCGAGGGAGGCGTCCGCCAGCGCCAGGGTCCAGCCGATGCGGCTCGGCCCCGGCTCCGGACGCTCGATTCCCACCCGCCACGGGCCGCCGCCCGGGCCCTCGCCCCGGGCTCGCAGCTCGCCGCCAATTTCGACCAGGAATCGGCCTACACCGAGGGCATCGAGCCGTCGCGCCACCGCGTCGACGGCGTAGCCCTTCGCCACGGCCGAGAGGTCGAGGGTGAGGTCGGGGCGGGCCTTGCGCAGCGCCGGTGGATCGCCGCGCACCCCGAGGGCGCGGCTCCCCACGCGCGCGAGCGCGTCCGATACCGCCTCCGGCGTCGGCGGACCCGGCCGCGGCCCCTCCGAGCCGAAGCCCCAGAGCGCGACGAGGGGCGCTACGGTGGGATCGAAGGCGCCCTCGGAACGGCGGTGTACCTCGAGGGCCACGGCCGCCACGGCCGCGGTGTCCGGGGACACGGCCTGCCAGGCCGTGGAGGGGCTGCGGTTGAAGCGCGCGATCTCCGAATCGTTGCGCCAGGAGGAGGTGCCCACGTCGACCGCGTCGAGCGCGGCGCGAATCTCCCGAGAGACCTCCTCCGGAGAAGACGTGCCGTCCACCCCGGCCAGGCGCACGTGCCACGTGGTGCCGAAGGCGTCGCCCGAGAGCTCGACGACGGCCGCCGTGGCTCCCTCCCCGTCCCCCGAGGCGATTCGGGCGACGAGGCAGACCCCGGAAACCAGCGCGACGAGCCCGAGGGGCAGGGCCCGCGTCACGTGCCGGTCCCGAAGTCGTCGGCCTTGATCCGCTCGGGATCGACGCCGAGCTGGTCCAGCAGGCCGCGCACCGCCTTCACCATCATCGGCGGGCCGCACAGGTAGTAGCTGCACTCCTCCGGCGCGGGGTGCTGGGCCAGGTGCCGGTGGAGCACCTGGTGCACGAAGCCGGTCTCGCCCTGCCAGTCGTCCTCGGGCCGGGGCTCGGAGAGCGCCACGGTCCAGGAGAAGTTCTGGTGCTCGGCCGCCAGCCGGTCGAAGTCCTCCACGTAGAAGAGCTCCCGGCGGTTGCGCGCGCCGTACCAGAAGCTGATCGGGCGGCGCGTCCCGAGGCGCTCGAGCTGGTCGAAGAGATGGGCGCGCATCGGTGCCATGCCCGCGCCGCCGCCGACGAAGACGAGCTCTCCCTCGCCCTCCTCCACGAAGAAGTGGCCGTAGGGCCCCGCCACCTCCGCCTCGTCCCCCGGACGCAGGCCGAAGAGCCAGGAGGAGACGATCCCGGGCGGAGCGTCGGGCGCAGCCGGAGGCGGGGTCGCGAGGCGCACGATCAGCATCACGATGCCCTTTTCCCCCGGGTGGCTCGCCATCGAGTAGGCGCGTGTGGCGGGGGCGTCGCTACCCGCCTCGAGGCGCCACAGACCGAGGCGGTCCCACTCGTCACGCACCTCGGGGTCGATGGGGAGGTCGCGATAGGCGAGCCGATAGGGCGGACAGGTCACCGTCACGTAGCGGCCGGCCGGCGGCGGGATCGTCTCGCCCTCCGGCAGCTCGAGCACGATCTCCTTGATCAGCGTCCCCACGCAGCATGTGCTCCGCACGCGACAGATCCAGTGCTCGACGCCCAGCACGTCCTCGGGCACCGCGACCTCGAGGTCCTCGCGCACGGTCACCATGCAGGCCAGGCGTACCCCCTGGCGCATCTCGCGCCGGGCCAGGCGCGAGGCCTCGGTGGGCAGCACGGCTCCGCCGCCGGAGGTCACCTGCACTCGGCACTGGCCGCAGATTCCCTTGCCGCCGCAGCCGGCGGGCAGGCGGATGCCGGCGGCCTGGAGCGCATCGAGGAGCTTCTCGCCCTTGCGGGCGGGGACGCTGCGTTCGTGGTTCACGAGCACGCGCGCCTCGCCGGAGGGCAGCAGCCAGCCGCGGGCCAGCAGCACCCCGGCCACGAGTGTCATGACGACTCCCGTGAACAGCGCCACGCCGAGCAGCCCCTCGATCATCGCAGCTCGATCCCGGCGAAGCCGAGGAAGCCGAGTGAGATGAGCCCCATCACCACGAAGCTCATGCCCAGCCCGCGCAGGCCGTCGGGAACGTCGGCGTAGTCGAGCTTCTCGCGCACGCCGGCCAGCACGCAGATCGCCAGCGCCCAGCCGAAGCCGCTCCCAGCGCCGTACACCGCGGCCTCGCTGAACGAGTAGGAACGCTCGACCATGAAGAGCGAGCCGCCCAGGATCGCGCAGTTCACGGTGATGAGCGGCAGGTAGATCCCGAGCGTGCGGAAGAGCGCTGGGAAGAAGCGATCGACCGCCATCTCCAGGATCTGCACGAAGGCTGCAATGACCCCGATGTAGGTGATGAGGCCGAGGAAGGAGAGATCGATCTCGGGAAGCCCCGCCCAGGCCCAGGCTCCCGGGCGGAGCAGCTGGCTGTAGATGAGCTGGTTGAGCGGAACCGTGAGCGTCTGTACGACGAAGACCGCCACGCCGAAGCCGAGCGCGGTGGAGATGCGCCGAGAGACCGCGAGGAACATGCACATGCCGAGGAAGAACGAGAGCGCGAGGTTCTCCACCAGGGCGGCGCGCACGAAGAGGTCGAGGTGCGCCATCACGGCCCCGGCACCGGCTGGGCCGCTCCGGGCAGTGGCTCGGCCGTCTCCACCTGCTCGGGCTTCCAGCTCCGGATCGCCCAGATCAGGCCCCCGATCAGGAAGAAGGCGCTCGGCGGCAGCAGCATCAGCGCGGCCGGCTCGTACCAGCCGCCTGCGTCGCGGGGAAGCAGCACGGGCATGCCGAGGAGCGAGCCCGAGCCGAGCAGCTCCCGCACGCTGCCCACCAGCGCCAGCACCAGCGCGTAGCCCAGGCCGTTGCCCAGCCCGTCGAGGGCACTTGCGCGCACCCCGTGGAACATGGCAAAGCTGTCGCCGCGCCCGAGCACGATGCAGTTGGTGACGATCAGGCCGACGAAGATGGAGAGCTGACGCGAGAGCTCCCAGGCGAACGCCCGGAGGAGCTGGTCGACCACGATGACCAGGGTCGCGATCAGGGTGATCTGCACGATCAGGCGGATGCTGCGCGGCACCTGATGGCGGATCAGGCTGATCGCGCTGTTCGAGAGCGTCACCACGAAGATCACCGCCGCGCCCATCACCAGCGCCGTATCCAGCCGCCGGGTGATGGCGAGCGCGGAGCAGATGCCCAGGATCTGCAGCGTGATGGGGTTCTCGTCGATGATGGGGCGCGTGAGCGTGCGAAGCGTCGGGGCGCTCATGCGTCTCCTCCCTGGCGGATCCTCTCCAGAAACGGGCCGAAGCCGTCGGGGCCGACCCAGAAGCGCACCAGGTCGGAGACGCCGTCGCTCGTTTTCGTGGCGCCCGAGATGCCCTGCACGCGATGGGGAGCCTCCTCCGATCCGTGGGGTGGCGCCTCGCGCACGACCCGGATGCGGACCTCGCCACGCTCGTCGCGCAGCCGCTTGTCGTTCCAGCTCGAGCGCCAGGCGGGGCTGTCGATCTCCGAGCCGAGCCCCGGCGTCTCCTCGTGCTCGACGAAGGTGATGCCGCGAACGGTGTTGCCGTCCCCGGCCAGCGCCAGGTAACCCCGGATCGTCGAGAGGTAGCCCTTCCCGTGCACCGGCAGCACCAGGGTGTCGAGTGCATCACCGCGCTGCAGCAGGTAGACGGGCGCGTAGCGCGGGCGGCGCCCGATGCCGGCGAGGTCGCGCTCGGGCGGGAGCGGTAGGCTCTCGATCTCGTCGTCGCGCGCGCGCAGCAGCGCCTCGGGATCCACCGAAGGTGCGTAGGCGCCGCTGGCGAGCTCTACCACCCGTAGCTCGAGCTCTGCTTCTCCCGCCTCGGCCAGCAGCTCTCCCAGGCCCGGCAGCCCGCCGACCAGGGCACGCACCTTCAGCTCGCGGTCGCGCCGCTGGTTCTCGAGCTGGAGCGGGCGCAGCACCACCACGCTGGTCGAGACCAGCGTGGCGCACACCGCGCAGACGGCGAACGCCACCAGCAGCGTGCGCAGCGGCCCCGGCTCCGGCGGCGTCCCGCCCGGGGTGCGCGACGCGGTCGACTCAGCCAAGGCGTCGCCTCCGCCGCCGGACGTGGAACCACGAGACGGCGTGGTCGAGGAGCGGCGCGACCACGTTGGCGAGCAGGATCGCCATCAGCACTCCCTCCGGGTGGGCTGGGTTGAAGATGCGCACGACCGCGACCAGGAGGCCGATGAGCACGCCGTAGGTCCAGCGTCCGGCGGCCGTCGTGGCCGAGGTGACCGGATCGGTCGCCACGAAGACGAGGCCGAAGGCGAAGCTCCCGGTGGTGAGATGCCAGTGCCAGGGCAGTCCCACCAGTGGACGCGCGGAATCGCCGAACGTGTTGGCCAGGGCCACCGCCGCCACGAGCCCGGCGACCCCGCCGAGGATCACACGCCCCGACGCGAGGCCCGCGACGACGAGGAAGGCGCCGCCCAGCAGGCAGGCGAGAGCGGAGGTCTCCCCCAGTGCCCCGGGCTCCCAGCCGATCAGGGTGTCGCGCCAGCCGATGCCGAGCGCCGGAATCGCGGCGGATCCCTCCTGGGCGACCGCGCCGAGGAGCGTGGTGGCCTCCGCGCCCGGCAGTGCCACCCAGATGCCCCCACCCGCGAAGCTGGCCGGGTAGGTGAAGTAGAGGAAGGCGAGCCCCACCAGGACCGGATGGACCACGTTGCGTCCGGTGCCGCCGAAGATCTCGAGTCCGACCACGAGGGCGAACGTGATTCCGAGCGCGACCTGCCAGAGCGGCAGGGTGGGCGGCAGCATCAGCACGAGGAGCAGCGCCACGACGGGGAAGGCCTCGCTCGGCTCGCGCTGGCGCAGCCGGGAGACACTGCGCTCCACCGCCCAGCCGACGCCGAAGGACACCGCCAGCATCGGCACGGCGAACAGGAGGCCGTAGGCTACACAGCCCATCAGACTCTCGGGAGTGACCCCGAGGCCGAGCGCGCCCAGCGTCTCGCCGCGCCAGCCGGGAATCTTCGCCAGCCCTTCGGCCCGGGCCGCCAGGAACGCCTGACGGCCGACGTTGGCCACGCCGACGAGGACGCACGGCAGCACGGCCACCAGCACGCAGCGCATCACGCGGTGCAGGTCGAGCCCATTCCTCACCCAGGGTGCGGTGTGGGTCACCTCGGTGGCCAGCCAGCCGGGCGCCAGACGCAGCTCACCCGGCGGCGCCACCGCTCGTTCGGTGCGCGGCGTCTCGTCCCGTCGCTGTGCCCGGTTGGCTACGTCCCTTGCCTCTCGGCCTCG
>JBDLIK010000116.1:0-8548 GCA_039714895.1 Myxococcota bacterium
GGCCCAATGGATCTTTTGAGCGCGGTGCCCGCCGAGGGTCGGCACCGGAAGCGAACGGAGGCGGGGACAAGGCACATCGGAGATCGGAACCGGGAATCCACCCGGTCCCGCCCTCTCGCACCCCGAGCGCCGCCGGTACGTCGGCGGGGCCTCGGGGTGTACACGTGCTCGAGCGCCTCGGCTCAGCGGCTCCCGCACCCCCAGTGCGAGAGACGCGGGTCCACGACGGCCGCCATCGACTCCACGTCCAGCTCGCAGTCCAGGAAAACCCGCATCCGCCGGGCAACGACGATCGGGTCCGCCAGCAGCTCCGGATAGCTCACGAAGCAGGTCTCGAGGTTCGGCTGGAGCCGCATCCAGGCCCGCATGGCGTCGAGGTGCCCCTCGAGTTCGGCCTCGGAGAGACGATCGTCCGCGAGTCCGCGTGCCCGGAGCATGGCCCGCTGGGAGGCCTGGATCTCGGCGGTGGGACGGGTCGCGAAGAGCACCCGGTAGCGGTGCTGGCTGGGAAGCTCTGGGAGCAGCGCCGAGACGACCTTGAGGACGCGGCCCCGGGCCTGCACCAGCAGTGCGGGGTCCTCGCGAATGCGCTTGACGGGCTCCCACTCCAGATAGCCCCGGGGGTTGGACTCGTCCGGCGCACGCAGGCCGTCACTGAGCGGCGGGAGGCCGCCTGCCGCCAGCATCTGCATGAGCAGCGAGGTGCCCGAGCGCGGCAGCCCGGACACGATCGCGAGGGGCGCGCCGGCCGGGCCCGGCGCGCCTTCCCGAGCGGCGCGGATGCGCAGCCGGGAGCGCGTCTTGGCCATCCAGCCAGGATACCCGGCGGGGGCATCCGCGTCCCGGGGATCGACACCGTGCCGCCCGAACCCGGACCTCGGCAGGCGCCGCCCCACCGCGTATCCTTGGGAGATCGCCGAGGCTCCATGCCCCGGCTCACCGTGAGGATCCGCGATGCCCTATGCCCACCGCCCCATGCACGACGCCGATGCCCACGTGATGGAAACCCCCGACTGGCTCGGTGAGCACGCCGACCCGGAGATCCGCGACGCATTGCCCCCCGTCTACGTGGGCACGGCCAAGCCGGGAGAGGCCCGCCTGATCGAGACCTTTCGGGCGCGCCACGCTGAACCCAGCTATCGCGCTGAGGACGCGGCGAAGATCATGCAGCGCAAGAACTGGGCGGCGACGGGCTCGTTCATCGCCGAGGATCGGCCCCAGGCTCTCGACCTGCTGGGATTCCAGAGCCAGCTCGTCTTCAACACCTTCCTCAACGGGAGACTGCTGGCCGCGGAGCGGGGAGACGATGTCGATTTCGCCTACGGCTTCGCGCGCGCACACAACCGGGCGCTCCTCGAGTTCTGCTCCGTAGACCCCCGCCTGCTGGCCACGGGCTACGTGCCCCTGCGCGACTTCGAACGCTCCCGGGCCATGGCTCTCGAGGTGATCGAGATGGGCAGCAGGGCTCTGCTCGTCCCCTCGGGCTGTCCCCGCGGCCACTCGCCCAGCCACACGGCCCTCGACCCCGTCTGGGCGCTGGCCGAAGAGGCGCGCCTTCCCATCGTGCTGCACGTGGGGGGCGGTCACCGGCTCGCCGACGGACGCCTCCTCGACTTCGAGTACTTCGAGAACGGGGGCCCGCGGGTTCCGGACTTCCACGGGGGCGACGAGAATTTCCGCTCCGTGGACTACATGGCGATCCCCACCGCTCCGATGCAGACGCTCGCCACCCTGATCTTCGATGGCGTCCTCGAACGGCACCCCGAGCTTCGCATCGGGGTGATCGAGCAGGGCGCCTCGTGGGTGCCCAGCTGGATGCGCTACATGGACTCGGCCTTCCACGCCTTCCGGAAGAACGAGGAACGCCTGCAACGGCTCTCGATGCTGCCCAGCGAGTTCGTGCGACGTCAGGTGAGGACGACTCCCTACCCCGCCGAAGACGTGGGCTGGATCATCGAGCAGGCGGGAGACGAGGTCTGTCTCTTCTCTTCCGACTACCCCCACGTGGAGGGTGGCCGCAATCCCATCAAGCGCTTCGAGGAGAGCATGGGAACGCTCTCGGAAGCCCAGAAGCAGCGATTCTACGTGGACAACTACGTCGACCTGATGGGAGCGGGACTCCCCGCCTAGGCTCTGCCGCAGGCGGACCCGGAAACAGGAGAGGGCCACCGGCCAGCGTGGGGGTGAGCATCGCGTCGACGGAGCCGCTCTGGCGGCGGCCTGGCGTGGCCCGCGAAGCCGGGTGGGCCCTGTTCTGGGGCGGAGTCGGGGCGGCTGTCTGCGCCGCCGTCATCCCCCTGCAGCCGGACCTGCTCGACGAAGGCACCAGCCTCCACGTCGCCCAGCGGTTGTTGCGGGGCGAGCGTCTCTACCGTGAGGTCCTGATCTTCACGGGCCCCCTCCCCCCGGAGATGCTCGCCTGGCTCTTCCGTCACCTCGGGGACGAGATCGTGGTCGCACGCGGCGTCCTGGTCGGACTCGCGGCGATTGCGAGTGCGTGCGCCTTCGGCATTGGACGCGTGGCCCGCGCCGGACCCGGGGCACACCTGACGGCTGCCTGCCTGGCCGCCGCACCCGCCCTGCTCTTCCCGCGCTGGAGCATCTACGCGCCGGACACCCTCGCCTGCTACCTGAGCGTCCCCGCGACCTTCACGGCCCTGCTGGCCGTGCGCTCTGCGCCCTGGGGACTGGCAGCCGGAGCCCTGGTGGCGGCGGTGGCGCTCTGCCAGCCGCTGGTGGGCATCGCCCTGTTCGCAAGCCTGGCCATCGCGGTGGTGATCAGCGCGCCGGCTGGGCAACGCGTCGGCCGCGCCGGCGCGGTGATCGGCGGCGCGCTGGGGGTCGGCGCGGCCTGCCTCGTCTTCTACGCCCGGCGCGGGGAGCTCGAGCTGCTGTGGACTTCGCTGGTCTCCGTGCCCCTCGCCCTCGATCCCGTGCCTGCGGCGCCCCTCAATCTCTGGCCCCCGGGGCGCTTCTCCCTCGCGTTGCTCGGGAGCGAGGAGCTCTACCTGCCGCGGATCTCCCGGCTGCTCTCGGCGGCCTCCGCCCCCGAGTCCGAGGGGCTCGGCGTCCTCCTGTCCCAGTTCCTCTACCTGCTCCCGCTGCTGGTCCTGGCGGCGAGCATCGCCCGCCGGCTGAGCGCCGGCCCCCTTCCCGCGGCGCTCTGGGTGCAGGGCGCGGCGCTCGTGGCTCTGCTGCTGAACCTGCATCCCCGCGCCGACTGGGCACAGCTGGTGTGCGTCCTTCCCGCCGCCGCGCTGCAGGCGGTCCTCGTCGTGGCGGCGGGAGAGGTGGCGCCGTCAGGAAGGAAGGCCCGCCTGGCAACCATCGGCCTTCTGGTACCCCTCGCGGTCGGGGTCGCCGGGGTGAGCCTGGGCCTCCACCGGGCGGCGGACCCGATGGGCCTCGGCCCGCATGTCCCCCAGCGACCCGTCGGTCCCGGACATCGCGACGCGGGTATCGTGGATGCCATCGACTACATTCGGCGACACGCACGGCCGGGCGCTCCTCTCTACGTCGCGCGCGGCGAGCCGCTCCTCTACTTCGCGACCGACACCAGGAACCCCACCCCCTTCCCCTCCCTCGTGCCCGGCCTCCGGAAGGAGCAGACCGTCGCCATCCTCGCGGGGCTCGACGAGGTGGGGCTGGTGGTGATGAGTGAAGGGACGCCTCGCCAACGTGACTACGGGGACGAGCTCCCGGCCCTGCAGCGCCACCTGGAGCGTCACTTCCGGCTGCCCGATGCCTTCCGGGGAAGCCCCTTCCCCGGGGTCTTCGTCCTGGAACGCGGACCGGACCGGGGCCCGACCCAGATCGATCTCTTCGAGCGTCGCCACGAGGCACGAGCCTTCGTCCGCGACGAACGGGGGCTCGAGCGTGCCAGCCGCCGCGAGCCCCCCTGGCTCTGGACGCGTCAGAATCGGCGGCCTCTCGCCTTCGTTCTCGGGCTCGGGGGGGGCGGGCTCGACTTCGAGCTCGAGCTCCCGGAAGGAGCGCGCTTCGAGGCCGACGTCGGGATGGAAGAGCTTCACGGCGACCGGATCCATCAACACCCCGAAGGCGCCCGCCTCTCGCTCTCCGTGGGGCACCGCGGCGGGTTCGCCGAGGTCGCGAGCTGGCGCGTGCTCGATGCAGGCGACCGAGCGAACGGTTGGCGGGCCATCGAGGCCGACCTCTCACCCTGGGCCGGACAGTACGTGACCCTGCGTCTGGCGCTCACGCCGGAACCCGGCAAGCCTCCCCGGCCGCTGGCCTGGTGGGGCAGCCCGCGGATCGTGGCTGCGCCCTGACCCGCGGCGCTCGCGCTGCGGGTCCGGCGCTTCGAGGGCCTCGTCCCGGACGTCCTCAACCAGCGCTTCTTCAGATAGAATCCCTGCGCGGTTGGCGAGGCGCGAGCAGGTGTCGGGCCCGCGGAGGATCAGGATGCGGAAGCTGCAGGCAGGCGCGACGCGGCGGCAGAGGTGCGGACTCCTCGCCGGGCTGCTCGCACTGCTGATCTCGGGAGCCTGCGAGGGCAATGCACCGGCCGAGATCCCCCGGCTGGAGCGCGTGGTCCTGATCTCCATCGACACTCTGCGCGCCGATCGGGTCGGCGTGTATGGCGCGGAGCGCGCACACACCCCCACCCTCGACGCCCTGGCCGAGGGTGGCGTGCGCTTCGAGACCGTGCTCTCCCCGGCGCCGCTGACCCTCCCCTCGCACACCACGCTCCTCACGGGGCTGGACCCGCCCCAGCACGGAGTCCGCCACAACGGGATCTTCCGGCTCGACAGCGAACTCGAGACCCTGGCCACCCGCCTGCGCGAGCAGGGCTTCGCGACAGCTGCCTTCGTGGGCGCGGTGGTGCTGGGACACCGCTACGGGCTTGCGCGCGGCTTCGACCACTACGACGATCGGGTCGAATACGAGCGGTCCGCCCGGGGGCTGCGCGGCTACGCGGAGCGTCCCGCGGACGCCGTCATGGATGCGGTCCTCGCCTGGCTTCAGGATGCCCCGGCGCGTTTCTTCCTCTGGGTCCACTTCTACGATCCCCACTCCGAGTACGACCCCCCTCCGGGCTTCGCAGCGGCCTTCCCGGGGGACCCGCACGCGGGAGAGGTCGCCTTCGTGGACCGCCAGATCGGCCGCCTGCTCGAGGCGCTCGATGCGCGATACGCGGGGACGGAGACGCTCATCGCGGTCACCTCCGACCACGGAGAGAGCTTCGGCGAGCACGGCGAGAGCACGCACTCCCACTTCCTGTACGACTCCACCCAGCGCATACCGCTGATCTTGCAGGGCCCCGGCGTGCCGGCCGGTCGCGTGGTGTCCGGGCTCACCTCCCTGCGCGACGTCGCCCCGACCCTCCTCGAGCTGGCGGGTGTTCCGCCGCTTCCGGGCACCGGGGATCGCAGCCTGCTCGGGCGCATCGAGGGGAGGGACGCTGAGAGCGAACCTGCCTACCTGGAAACCCTGGCGCCCCAGTTCGACTGGAACCTCAGCCCCCTCCTCGGCCTGCGGGGGGAGGATTGGAAGTACGTGCGCGCCCCGCGACCCGAGCTCTACGACCTGCGAGAGGATCCCGGAGAGACCCGGAACCTCGCGGGAGAACAGCCCGAGCGGGTCCGCGAGCTCGACGCGCTGCTCGGCGCCCGACTCGCCGACGCGCGACCCGCGAGGCCGAACCTGGACCTCGACGAGGAGGAACAGGAGCGTCTCCAGGCCTTGGGATACGTAGCCGCTCCGTGGCAGGCCCAGCCAGGGGCCCTTCGCCCCGGAGAGGTGGGGGGTCGCGATCCCAAGGACGGCATCGTCATGATCCGCGCCGTCAACGAGGCGGATCGGCTGCTCGCCGCCGGCGAGGCGGAGGCGGCGATGCAGCTCCTGGAGGAGTTCGCAGAGGAGCAGAGTGTCGCCTTGCTCAACATCCGTGCGACGGCGGCTCTGGCCGTCGGAGACCTGGAGCTCGCCGAGCGCTCGCTCCGCGCGGGAATCGAGCTCGCCCCGGTGCACATGGCGGCCCACTCGAGGCTGGCCCAACTGCTGCTCGCTTCGGAGCGCGCGGACGAGGCCCGGGCCGTCTATGAGGGGATGCTGCGCATCGACCCCGCTCAGCGGGTGGCGCACACCGGCCTCGGAGCGTTGGCCGAAGCCCAGGGCGACCTGGCCGGAGCCGAGCGTTGGTACCTCCGGGCGTACGAGCTCTCGGCGCCCGAGGCAGGCTGGCGACTCGCCGCCCTCTGGCTCGAAGCTGGGCGCCTCGCCGAGGCCGATGCGCTCCTGGCCGACCTGGACGAGGGCGAGCTCGAGCGCGAGGCGGTGGCGCTGCGCCTGGCCATCGCCGAACGCAGCGTGGAGCGCTGGGCGTCTGCGCGGGAGCGACTCGAGCGGGGACTGTCCAATCACCCTGATTCGGGGGAGCTACGCCTCGAGCTGGCCAGGGTGCTGCTCGCCCAGGACGAAGAAGAGGCGGCGCGCGAGCAGCTCGAGGGCGCGCTGCAGGTGGCCGAGCAGCTGCAGAGAGAGACTCCATCCGGGCAGAATGCCGTTGCTGCGCTGCTGCGTGCGCGTGCGCTGCTGTGGCTGGGTCGGCGCGAGGAGGCGCGCAGCGCCTTGCGCGCCTCTCTGGCGGGCCTCGACACACTGCCCCCCACGCACCGGCAGGCGGCCCGCGCCCTCGCCGCGGAGCTGGAGGTGTCGGTGGGCGAAACCGGCTGATGTCCATCGCGCGGCCGCCTGCTAGGGCCCCTCCATCCATCTGCCAGCCGCGCTACCGGAAGGCGCTCCGGCAGGCCGACTGCAGCCGAGCCGCAGGGGACCCCACCAAGACCGCATCCGAGCAAGGCTCTCACCTCCGGGGTGTACGGTGGGGAAGCATCCTTAACTGCTTGATATAGAAAGAAAAACTCACATTCTGAGGGCATTTCACTGCATACTGCCTCGCCAGAGCCCCACCCACTCCCGAAGATCGGATGCCCCGAAGATTGCGGAAGCCTTGGCCGGCCCGACGGACCGCCGATGCGCCCGGCGGACAAGCGTCGCGGCGGCGTGCATGGAGCGTATGGGCAGTCCTCGCGATCCTGCTGACTCTGCCGTTCGCCCTTCCCTTCCTCGACAGCCCGGTCGCCTCCGCGGTTCCGAACGCATTCGTCCCGACGCTGGTTGCGCTCGTCGACGCGGCCCGTTCCTCTCCCCCGATCCCTGACGCCGCCGGTCTGGCCTACGAGCCCGACTCCGAGCGCCTCCTGGTCACCGACCCCGGGGTCGACGCGACCGCCGTGTTCCAGGATGTCAACGTCTGGGAGACGACCCTCGCTGGCAGGGTGCGCGATGTCGGCGGCACCTCGCCCTTCAGCGACGAGGAAGAAGAAGAGCCGACGGGGATCGCATTCGATCCCTCCTCCGGACATGCCTTCGTCACCGACGCTCGGGTGCAGACCGTATCGGAGATCTCGCCGGGACCCGACGGTCGCCTGTGGACCGTCGACGATCAGCTGAGCGGGTTCGCGACGGACGCGTTCGGAAGCCACGACCCACAGGGGATCAGCTTCGACACGCTCCGGGGGCACCTCTATCTGTCGGACGGCGAGAACGCCGAGATCTACGAACTCGACCCGGGTGCCAATGGAATCTTCGATGGCGTACCGCCCGAAGGCGACGACCAGGCGAGCTCCTTCTCCACGGAGCCGCTGGGAGTCTTCGCTCCCTCGGGCGTGGAGTACAACGCGGACGACGACACGCTCTTCATCGTCGGAGATGGCGACGACTTTGTTCTCGAGACCACGAGAGACGGGCTTCGGCTCCGCCGACTCGATGTCGGTGGGCTCGAAGCCGTCTCATTGTCGGGCATCACCTACGCTCCGGCCAGCGACGATGCGGACGTCCAGCACCTCTACCTCGCGGATCGGGGCCTTCGCGCCGAGAGCGACGGTCGCGTATACGAGGTGACGCTTGAGATGGAGCCCGGGCTCGTCTCAGTCCGGGTCGATGGCAGCGAGAACGACGCCGAGGAGAGCGCATCCGGCTCGGTGAGCCGATCGAGCCCATCCCTCGAGCTGGTCCTCGACCAGGACGCCCAGACGGTGGGAGTGCGATTCACGCAGGTAGCGATCCCTCGCGGCGCCCCGATCCTCGAAGCCAACCTGCAGTTCGTGGCGGCCCGCGAGAGCTCCATCGCGAGCGCGCTGATCATCGAGGGTGAGAACACGGGCGACGCCGCGCCCTTCCGTCCCAGGGTTCACGACCTCTCCGAACGTACACGCACCGGGGCGGCGGTGAGCTGGAGTCCCCCGGCCTGGACGGCGCCCGGGGCCGTGGGACCCGCCGAGCGCACCCCGGATCTCTCCGAGATCGTCCAGGAGATCGTCGACCGTCCGGACTGGTCGAGCGGGAACTCCCTGGCCCTGCTGGTGACGGGTGCGGGACAACGGGTGGCCCACGCATACGACCAGGATGCCGGGAGCGCGGCGTTTCTGCACGTTCGCTACGCGCCCTCCTCCTGCGGCAACGGCGTCAAGGAGCTCGGAGAGCGCTGCGACGGTTCCGACCTCGGGAGCCTCTCGTGCACCTG
>JBDLIK010000117.1:0-8519 GCA_039714895.1 Myxococcota bacterium
AAAGCCCACGACGGGCGTGAGGAAGTGCGCGAGGCTGTTGCTGTCCTTGACCCCCAGCATGTCGCCGTAGATCTGGGGCAGTCCGAAGAAGCCCGCGAGGACCGAGAAGAATGCGAGCACGTAGAGTGGGCGGAGAACGGTGGTCGGCGGCTCGTGAATCCGGGTCTGCACCTCGGCGCTGGCGCGGCACTCCCCCTCGAAGGTCCGGAAGTAGAGCCTGAACATGTAGAAGGACGTGAGCGCCGCCGTGAAGAGCGCGATCCGGTAGATCCAGACATGACCCGGCACGTGAGCGGTGTAGGCGGTGGCGAGGATCTCGTCCTTGGAGAAGAAGCCCGAGAGGGGCGGGAACCCCGAGATCGCCACCACCCCGACGAGGAAGACCGCCCAGGTCCGGGGGATCCGGGAGCGCAACCCGCCCATGCGATCGGTGTCCTGCTCGTGGTGCATGGCCAGGATCACGGCCCCGGCACCCAGGAAGAGCAGGGCCTTGAAGAAGGCATGGGTCCCCAGGTGGAAGACGGCGGCCGCGTAGCCCCCGCAGCCGGCGGCGATGAACATGAAGCCCAGCTGGCTCACGGTGGAGTAGGCGAGCACCTTCTTGATGTCCGTCTGCGCGATGGCCATGGTGGCCGCGAACAGCGCCGTCAGCACGCCCGTCCAGGCCACCACCGCGGAGGCGCCGGGAGCCACGTCATAGAGGAACGACATGCGGCACACCATGTAGACGCCGGCGGTCACCATGGTGGCGGCGTGGATCAGTGCAGACACGGGCGTGGGGCCGGCCATGGCGTCGGGAAGCCACACGTAGAGCGGAATCTGGGCCGACTTCCCAATCGCTCCGACGAACAGGCACAGGCCGATCACGGTGGCGAGCTGCCACTCGGGGGCGCCGGGAAGCCAGGAGAGCCAGCCGGGCAGCTCGACCGTGCGCCCGGCGATGGCGCCGATGCTCACTTCGATCTCCCGGAAGTCGACGCTGGCATCTCCGGCTGCAGCCAGGGCCCAGAAGATCAAGAAGATGGCCACCAGGAAGCCGAAATCCCCGATGCGGTTCACCACGAAGGCCTTCATGCCGCAGTAGGCATTGAAGCGATCGGAGTACCAGAAGCCGATCAGCAGGTAGGAGCAGAGTCCGACGCCCTCCCAGCCGAGGAACATGAGCACCAGATTGTCCGCCAGCACCAGCATCAGCATCGAGAAGGTGAAGAGGTTCAGGTAGCAGAAGAAGCGCTGGAACCCCTTGTCGTCGCGGTGGTCGTCGTCCATGTAGCCGATGGAGTAGACGTGGATGAGTGAGCCCACCCCCGTCACCACCAGGATCATCACCGCGGAGAGCGGGTCGAGCAGGAAGCTCACGTCCGCGCTGAAGCTCCCCGCCCCGATCCAGGTGAAGACCCGATCCACCAGGACCTGACTCTGGTGGGACAGCCCGAGGAGCTGCAGAAGAGCCCCGAAGGAGATGACGAAGGAGAGGATCACCGACCCGCAGGAGAGCAGGATGACGGTGCTCCGCCCGAGGCTGCGCCGGACGATCCCCAGCATCACGCCGTGCACCGTCGCCGCCAGCAGCGGCAACAGGGGGATCCAGCGCAGCAGATCGGATTCAGTCGTCACCATCTGAGCAGGCTCATGTCTTCGACGTTCACCGACTCCCGGTTGCGGAACAGCGAGATCACGATGCCGAGCCCCACGGCGACCTCCGCCGCCGCCACCACGATCACCATCAGCACGAAGATCTGACCGTCCAGCTGCCCCCACAGCCGCGAGAAGGCCACCAGCGCCACGTTCACGGCGTTGAGCATCAGCTCGATGGACATGAGGATCACGATCAGGTTGCGGCGGGTGAGCGCGCCGACCACTCCGATGGCGAAGAGGATCCCCGAGAGCGCGAGCGCGTGGTCCAGCGGGACCATCAGTCGAGCCTCCGCTTGGCCAGCATGACCGCACTCACGATGGCAGCGAGCAGAAGCAGCGATGTCACCTCGAAGGGGAGGACGAAATCGGTGTAGAGAGCCCAGCCTGCGTGCTGATAGCCCCCGAAGCTCTCGGGAACGACCGCCGGCTCGGGCAAGGAGCCGGGCAACGCTTGCAAGAACTGGAAGAGCACGACGCCGGCGACCCCCACCCCGAGCACGCGCATCACGCGCTGTCGCACTGGCGGAAACTCGTCCCTTCGCAGGTTGAGCAGCATCACCACGAAAAGAAAGAGCACGACGATGGCGCCGGCGTAGACCATGATCTGGATGACCGCCACGAGCTGGGCGTCGAGCAGCACGTAGACCCCCGCCAGGGCGATCATCGTGATGACGAGGCTCATGGCCGCGGCCACGGTGTTGCGCACGTTCGTCACCATGGCCAGCGCCGAGCCCACCGAGATGCCACCCAGGAGATAGAAGAGAAAGAGCTCCATCAGGAGAGCCCCTGGAGCCAGAGCATCACCAGCCCCGTCACCATCACATTGGCCAGGGACAGCGGCAGCAGGACCTTCCAGCACAGATCCATCACCTGGTCGTAGCGGAAGCGGGGCAGGGTCCAGCGGATCAGCATCTGGAGCCAGATCATGAAGATGACCTTGGTGAGGAAGCTGCCGACGTGGAGCACCATGCACAGGCCGGTGGCAAAGCCCTCGCCGAGGAACGGGGAGACGCCACCGATGATCGTCTCCTGGGGGAGATAGGGAATCGACCAGCCCCCGAGGAAGAGCCCGGTCACGATGGCGCCGATCACGGGTACTTCGAGAAACTCGGCGGTGTAGAAGAGCCCGAAGCGCATCCCGGAGTACTCGAGGTGGTAGCCGGCGATGAGCTCCGACTCGGCCTCCGGCATGTCGAAGGGAGGCCGCTTGTTCTCCGCCATGACGGCGGTGAGGAACATCAGGAAGCCGAGGGGCTGCAGGAAGATCCCCCAGCTCGGGAGCTGCAGCCAGCCGAGCCAGCCGAGATCCCGGACCCAGCCGAAGGTCTCCAGGAAGCCGAGGAGGCGGAAGCTCTGGTCCTGGGCGTAGGCCATGTCCGTCAAGCGCAGGGTCTGGAAGACCATGAACACGCCCACCACCGACAACCCCATGGTGACCTCGTAGGAGATCATCTGGGCCGAAGCGCGCAGGCTACCCAGCAGCGACCAGTTGTTGTTGCTGGCCCAGCCCGCGATCACCGTGCCGTAGACGGCGACGGAGCCCACCGCCAGGACGTAGAGCAGGCCCCAGTCGATGTCGGCGACCACCAGGGAGACGCTCGAGTCGCCGAAGCGGTAGGTGGCGCCGTAGGGCACCACCGCCAGGGTGATGATGGCGGGGACCAGGGCGATGATGGGCGCGGCCAGGTGCATCACGCGATTCGCGCCCGCCGGGACCACGTCTTCCTTGGTGAAGAGCTTGAGGACGTCCGCGGCCGGGTGCAGCAGCCCGATGGCGCGGATGCCGAAGAGGTCCGCCCGGTTCGCGCCGATGCGGTCCTGCATGATGGCGGCCTGCTTCCGCTCCACCCAGGTGATCAGCGGCAGGAAGGCGCCCATCATCACCAGGATGATGAAGAGCGTCTTCAGGAGGACCTCCACGAACATCGCCTAGCCCTCGGGCCCGGGAGCGCCGTCCTCGGAGAGGCTTGCCAGGGCGCGGCCGGCGAAGGTCGGGTGCTCAGCGGCGAGGGCGTCGGAGATGGCGGCCACGTCGAAGCGTCCGTCGAAGCCCGGGAGCCCCAGCCGGACGCCCAGGCCCGAGAGCAGCTCCCCGTCCGGCCGAGCCTCGAAGGCAGGCTCCACCGCCGCAAAGCTGCGCTGCACGCGGCCCGCGTGGTTCGTGTAGCTGGCGTCCTTCTCGGCGGCGTGGCGGGTCGGAAGCACGACGTGAGCGATCCGCTCGAGCTCCGAGCGATGGGTGTCGAGGAGCACGATCACCTCGAGGCCCGCCAGCGCCGCGAGCTCCACCGCCCCGGAGCCCACCAGGTCGTGGCCCATCACCACCACTGCCCGAAGCGCTCCCGAGCCCAGCGCCTCCACCAGCTCGGTGGGGCCCATGAAGCCGAGCGCCCGGGCCCCCTCGGCATTGGCCGCCTTCTCCGCCTTGATGAGCACCTCGTCGGAGTCCCCGGTCGGCACCGCGACGGCGGCGGAGCGAGCGCCGAGAGCCTGCAGGAAGCGCCGGAAGACGAAGAGATCCTCGTTGCTCGCGTGGGCCGACGCCACTCCGCCGATGGCCTCCGCGCCGTGGGCATCCACCACGCCGCGCAGCGCCCCGGCCGCGGCATCGAGCGCCTCGGGCAGTGGCGTCTGCTCCAGGACTCCGAGCTCGCCACGCACCAGCGCCTGGGTCAGCCGATCCGCGGAACCGATCTGCTGGTAGGAGAGACGGCCGGCATCACAGATCCAGGTCTCGTTGACCGCGTCGTTGCGACGGGGCACGTAGCGGTAGACCTTGTTGTTGGCCACACCGAGGTGCACGTTGCAGCCGTTCGAGCACCCCGTGCACAGGCCAGGCACGTCCTCCAGGAACCACACGCGAATCTTGAAGCGGAAGTCGCGGGTGGTGAGAGCCCCCACGGGACAGATGTCCGCCACGTTCATCGAGTAGGGATTGTCGAGCTCGGCCCCGGGGAAGGTCTCGATCATCGAGTCGTCGCCGCGGGCGAACACCCCGAGCTCGCCGCTGCCTGGGACCTCCCGGCAGAAGCGCACGCAACGCCGACAGAGGATGCAACGTTCCTGATCGAAGACGATGGTGGGCCCGAGCTCCACCCGCTTCTTGGCAGGCCGGCGAGCCTCCCGGCTGCGCGAGTGCCCCACCCCGTAGGCGAAGGCGTAGTCCTGGAGCTTGCACTCTCCGGCCTGGTCGCAGATGGGGCAATCGAGGGGATGGTTGACGAGCAGGAGCTCCATCACGCCCTCGCGGGCCCTGCGCACCCGCTCGCTCTTGGTGTCGATCACCATGCCGTCGCGCACCCTCGTGTCGCAGGCGATCTGGAGCTTGGGAACGCCCTCCACCTCCACCTGGCAGAGCCGACAGGATCCGTCGATGGAGAGCTTGGGGTGCCAGCAGTAGTGGGGGATCTCGACCCCCGCCATCAGCACACCGAGATCGTCGAGGGCCTGCAAGACCGTGCGCCCCTCGGACACCTCGTAGCGTTCGCCGTCGACGGTGATCGTCGCCATCTAGAGCTCGAAGCTCTCGGGAAAGGGGCACTTTCCGCGCTCGACGTGTCGCTCGAAATCCTCACGGAAGTGGCGGAGCAACCCCTGCACGGGCCAGGCTGCGGCGTCCGCGAAGGCACAGATGGTCTGCCCCTCCATCTTGCCGGCCACGTCCTCGAGGATGTCGAGGTCCTCGGGGCGGCCCGCGCCGCGCTCGATCCGCAGCATCAGCTTGTGAAGCCAGCCCGTGCCCTCCCGACACTGGGTGCACTGTCCACAGGATTCGTCGCGGAAGAAGTAGCTGATGACCACACCGGCCCGGACCATGCAGGTGCGTTCGTCCATCACCATGATGCCGCCGGTCCCCAGCATGGTCTGGCGCTCGCGTAGGAACTCGTTGGCCATGGGAACGTCGAGCTGATGGGCCGGCAGGATCGGCATGGACATGCCGCCGGGAATCACCCCCCGCAGGCGCCGGCCCCCCGGAACCCCGCCGGCGTGCTCGAAGACGATCTCCTGGAGGGGGGTGCCTAGAGGGAGCTCGTAGAGCCCCGGGCGGACCACGTGGCCAGAGACACCGAACAGCGTGGTGCCGGGGCTCTTCTCGGTGCCGATGCTCCGGAACCAGGCCACACCCTTGCCAATCACGTGGGGGACGTGGCAGAAGGTCTCCACGTTGTTCACGGTGGTGGGCATGCCGAAGGCACCGCATTCAGCGGGGAAGGGCGGCTTCTTGCGGGGCTGGCCCTTCTTGCCCTCGAGGGATTCCAGCAGCCCCGTCTCTTCGCCGCAGATGTAGGCGCCGGCTCCAGAGTGGACGAGCACCTCGTGGGCGAAGCCCGTGCCGAGGACGTTCGTGCCCAGGATGCCCGCCTCCCGGGCTTCCTCCACCGCGCGCCGCAGCTGCGCTGCAGGGAAGGCGTACTCACCCCGCACGTAGACGAAGGTCTTCTCGGCGCCCGTCGCCCAGGCGGCGATCAGGATGCCCTCGAGCATCAGGTGGGGCCCGCGTTCGAGCAGGATGCGGTCCTTGAAGGATCCGGGCTCCGACTCGTCGGCATTGCAGACCAGATATTTCGGCTCGTCGGTCTCCCGGGGCATGAACGACCACTTGAGTCCCGTGGAGAACCCCGCGCCCCCGCGGCCCTGGAGCCCGGAGTCCTTGATGGTCTCGATCACCTCCTCGGGACTCATCTCCGTGAGCGCCTTGCGCGCCGCCTCGTAGCCCCCCCGGGCCCGGTATCCCTCGAGACCCACGTAGGCGTCGTCGCCGAAGTGTTCGCTCAAGTAGTGGGTCACGAAGGGGACCTGGAGCACGGGCCCCTACTCGAGCGCGTCGAGGATCTGCTTCGCCCGTTCGACGTCGAGATCCTCATGGTAGGTGTCGTCGATCCTCATCATGGGCGCATACGCACAGGCCCCGAGGCACTCCTCGTGGCCCAGCGTGACGCGTCCGTCCGCCGTCGTTTCGCCCACGCGCACCCCGAGGTGAGCCTCGAGGGAACGCAGCAGGCCGCGGGCGCCGCGCAATGAGCAGGGCAGGTTGGTACACACGTAGGCGTGGTGCCGACCGCCCTGGCGCGTGTGGAACATGTTGTAGAAGGTGGCCACCTCCATCACCTCCACGGGGGCGAGAGCGAAGATCTCCGCCACCTCGCGTGCGGTGTCCGGCGCGATGTGGCCGAGGTCGGCCTGCACCAGATGCAGGGCCGGCAGCAGTGCACCGCGCGCCTGCGGGTAGCGGGCGATCTCCGCATCGATCTTCTCCCGGGTGGCTGCGGAGATCACCACTCCAGCGCGCCCTTCATCCAGACGTAGGCGAGGCCGACGCTCAGCACGAAGACGAAGGTCAGCATCTCGATGAAGCCGAACCAGCCCAGGTCGAGGAACAGTGCGCCCCAGGGATAGAGAAAGACCGCCTCCACATCGAAGAGGATGAAGAGCATGGCCACCATGTAGAACTTCACCGAAAAGCGTTGGCGTGGTGAGACGATCTGCTTCTCGCCGCACTCGAAGGGTTCGAGCTTCGAGTCGAAGTCGCGGCGCGGGCCGAGGAGCTGGTGGATGAGCAGCATCGCCCCGGAGACGACGAGCGCGATGGCGAGGATCAGCAGGACACCGCTGTACTCGGCCAGCATGGACCTCGACCGTGTCCTCTCAGTTCCGAAGGGATAACCGCGCGTCTCGCCTCGGAAAACGCGGCGTAAGCTAGCCGTGGGCCCCAGGGGCGTCAAGAAAGCGAGGAACCCGTGGCCGCCCATGCTCGCCCCTCCGCGAGCGACGCCCGTCATCCGGCGGTGGTAGACTGGACGGGTGGGGATCCCCGTCGCCGTGCTCGGCTCGGGCAGCTTCGGGACGTGCCTGGCGGTGCTCGCCGCCGAGCGTCACGACGTGATGCTCTGGTCGAGGAGCCCGGAGCTCGCGGACGCCATCAACCGCGAGCGGCGCAATCCGCTCTACCTGAGCGAGATCGGGCTTCCACCCTCCATCCGTGCCACGTCGGACCTCGAAGACGCCCTCCGACATCGGGAGCTGGTGATCTGCGCCATCCCCAGCCACGGCGTGCGCGAGGTGATGGGGGCTGCGGCGTCCTTCCTCGATGACGGCGCGATCCTGGTCTCCACCGTCAAGGGCATCGAGGTCGATACCTGGCGAACCATGGAGGAGGTGCTGCGGGAGGTCCTGGCGCCGGTGCATCACACGCGGCTGGTGTTCCTCTCCGGGCCCTCCTTCGCGAAGGAGGTGGCCGCCCGCAAGGCCACGGCAGTGACCCTCGCCTGCCGGGATGAGACCTATGCGATCTCGGTGCAGGAGAGCCTCTCCTGTCCGTGGTTCCGCTGCTACTCCTCGAACGACGTCGTGGGCGTGGAGGTGGGCGGAGCGCTCAAGAACGTCGTGGCCATCGCGGTGGGGATCTCGGACGGTCTGGGGCAGGGCCTGAACGCGCGGGCCGGGCTGATGACCCGGGGGCTGCGGGAGATCACCCGCCTGGGCGTGGCCCGGGGAGCCAACCCCCTGACCTTCCTCGGATTGGCGGGGATGGGGGACCTGATCCTCACCTGCACCGGCGACCTCTCCCGCAACCGATCGGTGGGGCTGGCGCTGGGTCAGGGGAAGAGCCTGCAGGAGACCCTCCGCGAGATGAGCCAGGTCGCCGAGGGCGTGCGCACCACCTTCGGAGCCTGTGCGCTGGCGGAGGAGGCGGGGGTCGAGATGCCCATCGCCTTCATGATGCGCGAGGTGCTCGAGGGCAAGCTTCCGGTGGCTGACGTGCCCAAGCTGATCATGACCCGCCAGCTCCGCAACGAGACCGAATAGCAAGGCGGCGAAGCCGCCGCGCAGCGAGCCGAAGGCGAGCGAAGTGCGGGCCCCCGCCAGAAGAGCGGCGAAGC
>JBDLIK010000118.1:0-8519 GCA_039714895.1 Myxococcota bacterium
ACCCGCCACGTGCAGGTCGCCGACATGGTGATCGAGAAGGCGAAGCGCCTGACGGAGCACCAGAGGGACGTGGTGATCCTGCTCGATTCCATCACCCGCCTGGCACGGGCCCACAACACCGTGGTTCCCCACTCCGGCAAGATCCTATCTGGCGGCGTCGACTCGAACGCCCTGCACAAGCCCAAGCGCTTCTTCGGCGCGGCCCGGAACGTGGAAGAGGGGGGCAGCCTCACCATCGTCGGCACCGCGCTCATCGATACCGGCTCCCGCATGGACGAGGTGATCTTCGAGGAGTTCAAGGGCACCGGGAACAGCGAGCTGGTACTCGACCGCAAGCTGGCCGACCGTCGCACCTATCCCGCCATCGACATCAACCGCTCGGCCACCCGGCGCGAGGAGCTGCTGCTGGCCGAGACGACCCTCAACCGCATGTACGTGCTGCGCAAGGTGCTGGCGCCGCTCAACCCGGTGGACTCCATGGAGTTCCTGGCGGAGAAGATCAAGGCGACGGACAGCAACGACGAGTTCCTCGCCTCGATGAACTCCTGACGCCGCCCCGCGCCGGGTCTGGCGCGTAAGTCCTTGCAGCACCGAGGGATCTGGGCTACCGCCCCACCATGGTCTCGCCCTCGAGAAGCGTCGTGCCCTCTCGCTGCCAGCATCCCTGGCAGCATGCCGGGCACGCGTGCGCCGGCCATTCGTAACCCCCCGGACGACCGCTTCTTTCACGAATTTTCGGGCCGGTGGCGCCGCCGGTGCGAGGCTTCATGTCCGATCTCCTACAACGCCTGGCTCCCCAAGAGGAGCGGGCCAGCGCACTCGAAGCGCAGCTGGCAGATCCGGAGCTCGCTCGCTCCCCGGGGGAGTATGCCCGGGTGGCGAAGCAGCTCGGGGCCCTGCGCCCCCTCGTCGAGGCGGCCGGGCGCTATCGCCGTCTAGAGCAGGAGATCCGGGGGGCCCGCGAGATGCTCGAGGAGGCCGACCCGGAGCTCCGCGAGCTGGCCCGTGGCGAGCTGCCCGCCCTCGAGGCAAGGGAAGCGGAGCTCGAGACCGAGCTGCGGCAGCTCCTGGTGCCCCGAGACCCCAACGACGACAAGGACGCGATCCTCGAGATCCGGGCCGGAGCCGGTGGCGAGGAAGCGGCGCTCTTCGCCGCCGACCTGTTCCGCATGTACGTCCGCTTCGCGGAGTCGAAGGGCTGGAAGGTCGAGCCACTCTCCACCTCTCCGACCGGGAGCGGGGGGTGCAAGGAGGTGATCGCCGGCATCCACGGCGAGCAGGTCTTCGGCCGCTTCAAGAACGAGCGCGGCGTGCACCGGGTGCAGCGGGTCCCGGTCACCGAGTCATCCGGGCGCATCCACACCTCCACGGTCACCGTGGCGGTGTTGCCCGAGGCGGAGGCGGTGGACGTCGAGATCGACCCCAAGGAGCTGCGGGTGGACGTCTTCCGGTCCTCCGGACCCGGCGGCCAGAGCGTCAACACCACGGACTCCGCGGTGCGCATCACCCACCTGCCGACCGGTCTGGTGGTGCAGTGCCAGGACGAGAAGTCCCAGCACAAGAACAAGGCCCGGGCCCTCAAGATCCTGCGGGCGCGCCTCCTGGAGGCCGAGCAGGAGCGCAAGGCCAGCGAGCGCGCCAGCGAGCGACGCTCCCAGGTGGGCACCGGCGACCGCAGCGAGCGCATCCGCACCTACAACTTCCCCCAGTCCCGGGTCACCGATCACCGGGCGGGGGTCACCGTCCACCGACTGGAGGCGATCCTGGAGGGCGAGCTCGACGAGCTGCTCGAGGCCGTGCAGGCTCGCCTCGACGCGAGGGCCGAGGAGGCCGCGGCATGAGGGAGGGCGCCGCGCGCGATCGGGTGTGGACGGTGCTGGAGCTGCTGCGCTTCACCACCGATCACTTCCGCCGGGCGGGGATCGAGTCGTCCCGGCTCGATGCCGAGCTCCTCCTGGCCCACGCCCTGGGAACGGACCGGCTTCGCCTCTATCTCGAGTTCGACAAGCCGGTGGGGCTCGCCGAGCGCGAGCGGTTCCGCGAGCTGGTCCGCCGGCGCGCCCGCGAGAGGGTGCCGGTGGCGCTGCTCACCGGGGTGCGAGAGTTCTGGTCCCTCCGCCTCGAGGTGAGTCCAGACGTCCTGGTCCCGCGGCCGGAAACCGAGTGCCTGGTGGAGGCCGTCCTCGAGCGCTTCGCTGACCTGGAGGCCGAGCTCCGCATCCTCGACCTGGGCACCGGCAGCGGCGCCATCGCCCTGGCGCTGCTCTCCGAGCGCCCGAAGGCGCGGGTGACCGCCACCGACCTCTCCCCCCGGGCGCTGGAGGTCGCCGCCGCCAACGCCAATCGCCTGGGGCTCGCGGATCGCCTGCGCCTGCTCGAGGGCGACCTCTTCGAGCCCGTGGCCGGCGAGCGATTCGATCTCGTGATCTCGAACCCCCCCTATCTGCGGGAGGGCGAGCCCGGCCTGGCTCCGGAGCTGGCCCACGAGCCCCACGGTGCACTGTTCGCCGGGCCCGAGGGCCTGGAGGTGCTGGGGCGACTCGTTGCCCGGGCTCCCGAGGCCCTCGAGCCTGGGGGCTGGCTCGCCTTCGAGACCGCCCCGGAGCAGGCCTTGCCCCTGCAGGCCGCCTGCCGGGCCGGGGGGCTGGTGGAGGTGGCGGGGGTCCGTGATCTTGCGGGGCAGCCGCGGGGCGTGGTGGCCCGCCGGGCCGCCGCCGAGGGGGGGACATGGATCGGATCGTGATCCAGGGAGGGGCCAGCCTCAGCGGCGAGCTGAAGGTCTCGGGCTCCAAGAACTCTGCGTTGGCGCTCATGGCCGGCGCGCTTCTCGGAGACGGTGAGACCCGGCTGCGCAACGTGCCCCGCCTGCGCGACGTGGAGGCGATGGTGGAGCTCCTGGCCGCGCTCGGCGCCCGGGTGCGCTGGTCGGACGAGGATCTCCACACGCTGACCATCGATCCCAACGCTGTGAACCGTCCCGAGGCGCCCTACGAGCTGGTGCGCAAGATGCGGGCGTCGTTCATGGTGCTGGGCCCGCTGGTGGGGCGCTTCGGCATGGGCCGGGTCTCCGAGCCGGGCGGCTGCGCCATCGGCGTGCGTCCGGTGGACCAGCACATGAAGGGGCTCGAGGCGCTGGGTGCCAAGGTGCGGCTGGACCACGGCACCATCGAGGCCTCGGCCTCCCGGCTGCGGGGCGGCCGCGTGCGCTTCGACCTCGTGACGGTCAACGGCACCCAGAACGTGCTGATGGCGGCCTGCCTGGCCTCCGGCGAGACCGTCCTCGAGAACGCCGCTCGCGAGCCCGAGGTGGTGGAGCTCGCCGAGTTCCTCTGCCGGATGGGGGCGGAGATCCACGGGGCTGGCAGTGATTGCATCGTCGTGCGAGGGGTGTCGAGCCTGCGTCCCCTGAGCCACGCCGTGGCCGGCGATCGCAT
Organism: Myxococcota bacterium; assembly: GCA_039714895.1. Lineage (GTDB taxonomy): Bacteria > Myxococcota_A > UBA9160 > UBA9160 > DASRUS01 > JBDLIK01. Next base: position 3,435 of record JBDLIK010000118.1, read on the forward strand.
CGAGGCGGGGACGCTGCTGGCCGCGGCAGCGGCCACCCGGGGGTCGGTGCGCCTCGTCGGCATCGACTCGGCGACCCTCGAGTCCACCGTGGAAGCCCTGCGGGCCGCCGGCGCCGACATCGTCACCGGACCCGACGAGCTCCATCTGCGCGGCGTGGAGTTGCGGGGGACCGACGTGGTGACGGCGCCCTTCCCCGGCTTTCCCACGGACATGCAGGCCCAGCTCATGGCTCTGCTGTCCATGGCCCGGGGCTCGAGCGTCATCACCGAGACGGTCTTCGAGAATCGCTTCATGCACGTTCCCGAGCTGATCCGCATGGGGGCCGACATCCGCCTGCAGGGGCGCTCGGCGCACGTGCGCGGCGTGCCCACTCTCGAGGGGGCTCCGGTGATGGCCACGGATCTGCGGGCCTCCGCCTGCCTGATCGTGGCCGGGCTGGCTGCTCGGGGAGAGACCATCGTGAACCGCGTCTACCACATCGACCGTGGCTACGAGCACATTGAACAGAAGCTCGCGAGCCTCGGGGCGACGATCCGCCGGGAGGGCTGATATGGCCGCGCGTCGCACCCCCGCCAAGGGGCTGCTGAAGGTGCTGCGCACCGACGACTCGGGCTTCGAGGGAGCCTTCGGAGGGCTCGTCCGCCGCCGGGACGCGTCCGACGCCGGCGTGGAGCGCAGCGTGCGGCGCATCCTGGAGCGCGTGCGCCGGGGCGGCGACGCCGAGGTGCACGCGCTCACCCGAAAATACGACGGAGCCAAGCTCGAGGTCCTGGAGGTGACCCGCGAAGAATGGGACGAGGCCGCGGAGCGGGTCGACCCGGCGGATCGGGCGGCGCTCGGCAAAGCGTCCATGCGCGTGCGCGATTTCCACCGGCGCCGGATTCCCTCGAGCTGGGAGATGCGCGAGGAGGGCGGTGGCTTCATGGGGCAGCGGGTGCGGGCGCTCAAGCGCGTGGGCATCTACGTGCCCGGCGCGAAGGCCGCCTACCCTTCGAGCGTCATCATGAACGCCATCCCGGCCTCGGTGGTCGAGGTGCCGGAGATCATCATGGCGAGCCCGCCGGATCGCAACGGATCCCTGCGCCCGGAGGTGCTGATGGCGGCGCGGGTCGCCGGCGTGCACCGGGTCTTCAAGATGGGCGGGGCCCAGGCGGTGGCGGCGCTCGCCTACGGCACCGAATCGGTGCCCGCCGTGGACAAGGTGGTGGGCCCCGGGAACGTCTACGTGGCCACCGCCAAGCGCTTCCTCTTCGGGCAGGTGGACATCGACTGTGAGGCTGGGCCCACGGAGGTCCTGGTGGTGGCAGACCGCAGCGCCACGCCGGCCTGGATCGCGGCGGACCTGATCTCCCAGGCGGAGCACGACGAGGCGTCTGCTGCGGTCCTCATCACGCACGCCAAGGCGCAGGTCGCCCGGGTGCAGGACCAGATCGGCAAGCAGCTCGCGAAGCTCGAGCGTGCGAAGATCGCGAAGGAGGCCCTCTCCCGGAACGGCGTGATCGTCGTGACCCGAAACCTGGACGAGTCGATGGAGCTGGCGGATCGCTACGCACCCGAGCACCTGGTGCTCGCCGTCGAGAGCGCCGAAACCGTGCTCAAGCGCGTGGAGAACGCGGGCTCGGTCTTCCTCGGCCACTACACACCAGTGGCGGTGGGGGACTATCTGGCGGGCCCGAACCACGTGCTGCCCACGGGCGGCACGGCACGTTTCTTCTCTCCCCTGGGCGTCGAGGACTTCCTCAAGCGCACGAGCTTCGTCCGCTTCGAGCCGCCCAAGCTCCGGGAGCTCGGCGCGGATGTGATGCGACTCGCCGAGATGGAGGGCCTCCCGGGGCACGGGGTCTCCGTGGAGCTGCGTCTCCAGAAGATCCGGCGGGCCCGGCGCGAGCGTGAGGCCGCCCGGGAAGCGGAGATGGACCTATGAGTGAGGCGGAGGCGAGGAGCGCGACCCTCGAGCGCAAGACGCGGGAGACGGAGATCCAGCTGCGTCTGGTGCTCGACGGCTCGGGCGAGTACGAGGTGGAGACCGGCATCCCCTTCTTCGACCACATGCTCGAGTCATTCGCGAAGCACGCGCTGTTCGACCTGCACCTGCGCGCCCGGGGCGATCTCGACGTGGACACCCACCACACGGTGGAGGACGTAGGGATCTCCCTCGGCCAGGCCCTGCGTCAGGCCCTCGGCGAGGTGCGGGGCATCCGTCGCTTCGGGAGCTCCTTGCTCCCCATGGCAGAGGCCAAGGTGGAGGTGGCGGTGGACGTGTCGCTGCGCCCCCACCTCGTCTATCGGGTCGATCTCTCGAACGACCGCATCGGGGGCTTCGACGTCTCCCTGGTCGAGGACTTCCTGTACGCATTCTCCCAGAACGCCGGCCTCGATCTGCACGTGGAGCTCCGCTACGGGCGGAGTCCCCACCACGTGGTGGAGGCGGTGTTCAAGGGGTTGGCCCGGGCGCTGCGCCAGGCCCTCGAGGAGGACCCACGGGCGCGCGGGGTTCCCTCCGTCAAGGGAACCCTCTGACCCATGCCCCGCCCCCCCCGCATCGCCGTGCTCGATCTCGGCACCGGAAACCTGCGCAGCGTGGCCAAGGCGCTCGAGCGCGTCGGACTCGCCCCGGAGGTCGGCGCGGACCCCGACGCCCTGCGCGCCGCCGCCGCCGTGGTGCTGCCCGGGGTGGGCAACTTCGCCGCAGCCGCTGCGAACCTGCGCGCCAAGGGGCTCGACGAGGCGCTGCGCGAAGTCCGGGGCGAGGGCCGACCCTATCTGGGGATCTGTCTGGGTCTGCAGCTGCTCTTCGAGAAGAGCGACGAGCAGGGTGGCTCCCCCGGCCTCGGCTGGCTGCCGGGCCGGGTAACGCGCTTCTCCCCGACCGATGCCGCGGGTCGGCGGCTTGCCGTGCCCCACATCGGCTGGAACGAGGTGCGCTTCGAGAGTCGCCACCCGATGCTCGCCAAGGGCCCCGAGCGCGCCCACTACTACTTCGTGCATGCCTATCGCGCCGAGCCGCAGGATGCATCCTGCATCGCCGGACGCTGCGACTACGGCGAGCCGTTCCCCGCGGCCGTGGCCTCGGAGCAGGTGTTCGCCGTGCAGTTCCACCCGGAGAAGAGCCAGCACGCGGGTCTCCAGCTGCTGGAGGCCTTCGCAGGCTGGGTGGCCGCATGCTCGTGAACGGCGCTCGGCTCCTCTGGATCGCATGGCGGCTGGCGGGGGTCCTGTTGCTCGCCCTCGGCTGTCAGTCGGGCTTCGGAGGGGAGCCTTTCGTCCGGGTGCAGATGCGCTCGAGCCTGGAGGAGCGGCCCCCGATCCAGCGCGTGGCGGTGGCGCCCTTCGCGGTCGCTTCGAGCTGGCAAGACGGCGTGGGTCCCGACGCTGAGGACGCCTCGAGGCTCGTGGCGCGCTACGTCGCCGAGGCGATGGAGGAGCAGGGCGTGGATCTCATTCCGGCGGACGACGTCCGCCGAGCCACCGCTGCCGAGGGATCCGATCTCGCGCCCGGGGAGCTGGCGCGGCTGGTGGCCGAACGCCTGGGGGCCGACGCGCTGGTGACCGGCAGCGTCTCCCGGTTCCAGGAGCGCAGCGGGCAGGCTGGCGGCTCGGTGCGTCCGGCCTCGGTGGGGTTCGAGGTGACGCTCTTCGGGGCCCCCGACGGTGAGCCCCTCTGGCGAGCGCTCTTCGACGAGACCCAGATGCCGTGGTCCGAGAACGTGCTGCGGACCTCTCGCTACCCCGGGCGGGGCACCCGCTGGCTCTCGGCGGAGGAGCTGGCGCGCTGGGGGGCCGGCGAGCTGGCGCTCGCAATCCCCGTGGGAGCCTCGTGGCGTTCGAAGTGATTCCCGCCATCGACCTCCTCGAGGGCCGCTGCGTGAACCTCGTGCAGGGGCGCTACGACCGCGCCACGATCTTCGGCGACGACCCCCTCGCGGTGGCGCGCCGCTTCCTCGCCCACCCCCTGGCGCGGCTGCACCTGGTGGATCTGGACGGAGCCCGAGCCGGCCGTCCGGCGCACCTGGATCTGGTGGGACGCATCGCGGCCGAGGCCGGCGGGGTCCCCGTGCAGCTCGGAGGTGGCATCCGGGACCTCGGGTCCGTGGAGTCGTGTCTCGAGCTCGGCCTCGACCGGGTGATCCTCGGGACGGTGGCCCTGCGCGACCCGGGCCTGGTGCGTGAGGCGGCCCGGCGCTTCCCCGGCCGAGTGGCCGTGGGGATCGACGCGCGCGAGGGCGAGGTGGCGGTGGAGGGATGGGTCGAGACCAGTGAGACCAGCGCCCTCGATCTGGCCCGGCGCTTCGAGGACGCGGGCGTGGCGGCGCTCGTCCACACGGACATCGGGCGGGACGGCATGCTCGGCGGGCCGAACCTCGAAGGTACGGCGCAGCTCGCCGAGGCCGTCCACATCCCGGTGATCGCCTCGGGTGGAGTGGCCAGCGAGGACGACGTGCGTGCCGCCGCCGCCCTTGCCGATCGGGGCGTCGCGGGCCTCATCGTGGGCCGGGCCCTCTACACGGGCGCCGTCCGTCTCGAGCGGGCATTGGAGATCGTGGGATGCTGCTGAAGCGGATCATCCCCTGCCTCGACGTCGACCAGGGACGCGTCGTGAAGGGCGTGCGCTACGTCGACCACGTGGACGCCGGAGACCCGGTGGAGGTGGCCCGCCTCTACGACGAGCAGGAGGCCGACGAGATCACCTTCCTCGACATCACCGCGAGTCACGAGCGGCGGCGCATCCTGCTGGACGTGGTGGCGCGAACGGCCGAGACCGTCTTCATGCCGCTGACGGTGGGGGGAGGGGTGCGCACCCTCCAGGACGTGCGCGACCTGCTCAGCGCGGGAGCCGACAAGGTCTCGATCATGACCGCGGCGGTGGAGAATCCCGACCTCGTCGCCTCGGCCGCCGCGCAGATCGGAAGCGCGAATCTCGTGGTGGCCATCGACGCCCGCCGCACGCCGCAGGCGAGCGAAGGGCCAGTAGCAAGCGCTGGCCCGGCCGGCGCGCGCAGCGAGCCGCAGGCGAGCGAAGGGCCACTAAGATGGGAGGTGTGCACCCACGGAGGGCGGCGGCCCACCGGGATCGACGCGGTGGA
>JBDLIK010000119.1:0-8504 GCA_039714895.1 Myxococcota bacterium
CGATGTTCTCGGCCAGATCCATGGAGCCCTTGAGATCCACGAACAGCACGGTCACCAGCTTGCGCTCGCCCTCGAGGGCGCTCTTGGTGGTGAGGATCTTGTCGGCCAGGTGCTTGGGCGTGTACTCCCGCGGGTCCTTCGCCTTGACCGGCGGACTTGGAGCCACTCTCTCGTCGAGGGGGCGGCCGCAGCCGTTGCAGAAGGCGGCGTCGACGGCGTTGGGGCGGTCGCAGCCGCGGCAGAGCTGCGCGAGGCGGTCCCCGCAGCCGGCGCAGAAGGCCGCGTCGGCCGGGTTGTCGCGTTCACAGCTCGTGCAGCGCATGCAGCTCCTCGTCGCCTCCCCGTCACCGGGATCGGCGCTCGGAGTCTATCATGGGCTTTCGGGCGGCTCGGGCCTGGCGATCGGGAGTGCGGGACGGGGATCCGCGCTGGGCTAGGCTCCTGGATCGGAGAGGGAGGAGATCGGTGCCCGGCCCGCTCCTTCGCAGCCTTGCGTTGGCGGTGCTGCTGCCCCTGGCGGCCTCGGCCGCCGGCGATCGCGTGGAGAACTTCGCCCTGCTCGACGAGCAGGGGCGCTTCCACGAGCTCTACTACCACTCGGATGCCGAGGCGATCGTTCTCTTCGTCCAGGGCAACGGCTGTCCCATCGCCCGCAACGCCTTCCCGATCCTGCATGAGCTGCGCCGGGAGCTCCCCGACGTCGTCTTCCTGGGACTCAACGCGAACCCCCAGGACGACCGGCAGAGCGTGGCGGCCGAGGTCCGTGAGTACGGCATCGAGATTCCCATCCTGATCGACGAGACCCAGCTCGTGGCGGAGGCGCTCGGGGTCACGCGCACGGCGGAGGCCCTGCTCATCGATCCCGAGGGCTGGCGCATCGTCTACCGCGGTCCGGTGGACGATCGCCTCTCCTACGGCACCCAGAGGCCGGCCACCCGTCACTACCTACGAGAGGCGCTCGAGGCCCACCGGGACGGCCGCCCCGTCGAGAAGCCGGTCCGCGATCCCCGGGGCTGTCTCCTCTTCCTGCCCGATGCCGATCCGGCGGGGCACGCGGAGATCTCCTACGCGGAAGAGGTCGCGCCCATCCTGGCGCGTCGCTGTCAGGCCTGCCATCGCAGCGGCGGCGTCGCTCCCTGGGCGATGACCCGCTACGAGATGGTGCGCGGCTGGTCGCCGATGATGCGCGAGATGATCCGCACCCGGCGCATGCCGCCCTGGCACGCGGATCCCCGCTTCGGCCGCTTCGCCAACGACCTCTCCCTCACGGACGAGGAGAAGAAGACCCTGGTGCACTGGATCGAGGCCGGCGCACCCCGGGGCGAGGGGCCGGATCCGCTGAAGGAAGCCCCGCCTCCGCCGCCGGCCGAGTGGGCGCTCGGAGAGCCGGACCTGGTCCTCGAGCTCCCCGCCCAGGAGATCCCCGCCACCGGAGTCGTGCCCTACCGCTACGAGGAGGTCGAGATCCCCCTCGAGGAGGACGTCTGGATCCGTGCCGTCGAGATCCAGCCGAGCAACACCAGGGCCATGCACCACGGAACCGCCAACATCCTGCTCCCCCGCGGGCACGAACGTCCCCGGGTGGAGGGGCCCAACTTCGTGCGCGGGCTCTTCGCCGGCTACGTCCCCGGCCGCAATCCGGAGCCTCTCCCGGAAGGCACCGGCTTCTTCCTGCCGGCGGGCTCCCGCCTCCGCTTCCAGCTCCACTACAACACCACCGGGCGCGAGGAGACGGACCAGCCGCGCATGGCGCTCTACTTCTCCCGGGAGCCCCTCGCCCACGAGCTCAAGATCGGCGCCGCCGGGAGCTTCCGCTTCCGCATTCCGCCGCGGCGCAAGGACCACCCCGAGGTCGCCGAGGAGATCATCGACCGCGACATTGTGGTCTACCGGCTCACGCCCCACATGCACTTCCGCGGGAAGGCCATGCGCTACGAGGCCCATTACCCGGACGGGAGCGCGGAGGTGCTCCTCTCGGTCCCGCGCTACGACTTCAACTGGCAGCGACAGTACGTCCTCGAGGAGCCCAAGGTGCTGCCGGCCGGGACGCGGCTGGTCTGCCACGCCGTCTTCGACAACTCGAAGCAGAACCCGGCCAATCCCGACCCTCAGGCGTCGGTGGAGTTCGGCGAGCAGTCCTGGGACGAGATGCTCTTCGGCTACTTCCTCTACCGCGACCTCGAGGAGGGGCTCGCGCTGGCGGACCCGCCATGAGAGCCGGGGGGGACGGCGGTCTTCCCATCAAGCTCGACTCCACCAGCAACGGGGAGTTCGCCCCGGTTCCGCTGCCGGAGGACGCGCGCCGGGCCAACCGGCTGGCCGCCGAGCAGGCGTCTGTACACGCCCGGCGCCTCGGACTCTCGCGACGCGCCTTCCTGGTCTCGAGCTGCGGAGCGGCGAGCACGCTGCTCGCGATGAACCAGAGCTTCGGCCAGAGCGGCCGGCGCGGCGGCTTCTACGCGCTCCCTCCGCAGGCCGCCCTCGAGCCCGAGCTTGCCGAGGCGCATCTGGGGGGAGCCGAGTTCATCTTCGACGTGCAGAGCCACCATGTCAGCCCCCAGCGACCCTGGCGCCACCGCTCTCGTTTCTGGGGTCGAACCCTCGCCGGGTTCCCGTTCGCCGATTGCGGGCTCCCGGACGCTCTCGACTGCTTCTCGGCGGAGCAGTTCGTGAAGGAGATCTTCCTCGACAGCGACACCGACCTGGCGGTGCTCTCGTTCGTGCCAGAGCCGGACCAGGACGCCGCACCGCTCACCATCGAGGAGGCCGCCGCCACCCGCGCGCTGGTGGCGGGCCTCGAGGACGGCCACCGGCTGCTCCTGCACGGCCCGGTGCACCCGGGCTTTCCCGGGGAGCTCGAACGCATGGCGGAGCTCTCCGAGCGCTGGAAGATCTCGGCCTGGAAGACCTACACGCAGTACGGGCCCGAGGGTCGCGGCTACTGGCTCGACGACGAGGAGCGCGGACTTCCGTTCGTGGAGCGGGCCCGGGCCCTGGGCGTCAAGGTGATCTGCGTCCACAAGGGCTTTCCGCTGCCGGGGATGCGTCCTGAGCACAGCGATTGCCGTGACGTGGGGCGCGTGGCGAGGCTCTTCCCGGACGTGCAGTTCATCATCTACCACTCGGGGTTCGAAACCGGGACGCGCGAGCGCGCCTACGATCCCACCGCGCAGCGGCGCGGCATCGACTCGCTGGTGCGCTCACTGCAGGAGAACCAGGTGGAGCCCGGATCCAACGTGTACGCCGAGCTGGGCAGCACCTGGCGCTTCCTGATGCGAGACCCCGACCAGGCGGCGCACGCCTTGGGCAAGCTGCTGCGCTCCGTGGGCGAGGACCACGTGCTCTGGGGCACGGACTCGATCTGGTACGGCTCGCCTCAGGACCAGATCCAGGCTTTTCGCAGCTTCCAGATCTCCGAGGAGCTCCGGGAGCGCCACGGCTACCCCGAGATCACTCCCGGGATCCGGGCGAAGGTGTTCGGCTTGAACGCGACGCGGCCCTACGGGATCGCGCCCGAGGAGGTGCGTCGGCGACTGGCGGGCGATCCGATCGACACCGCGCGCTCCCTCTACGCAGAGGCCCCGGATCCCAGCTTCGCCACCTACGGCCCCCGTACCCGCCGCGAGTTCCTGTCCCTGCTGCGGCTCTCGGGCGGCTCGCGAATCTGACCCCGACGGGGCGGGCAGGGCCGCAGCGTGGCCGCTGCACCTGTCGGACGGATCCGACACCAGGGCAGCTCCAGGAGCGTCCGCGTCCAGCGCGCGTGGCACGCGATTTGCTCCTGGAGTCCATATCATCTCATGGAGGGGTCCCATGGCGACGTTGCGGAACGCCATCGAGCGTGCCGGAAGCCGGCTGGCCATGAGGCTCGAGTGGCTCGAGACCGGCGCGACCTTCAATCCGCTCGATCCCGGGAACCAGGCGGATCCCTATCCGATGTACGATCGCGTGCGCCAGCGCGATCCGCTCCACCGCTCCAGACCCGTGGGCGGCTGGGTGTTCACGCGCTACCGGGACGTGCTCGCTGCGCTGCGAGATCCCCGCCTCTCCTCGGACGAGCGCGGGACGCGGGGCTACGAGCGCAATCGCCGCCGGCTGATGGACGCTGGCTTTCTCCCCGAGCACGACGTCGATACGCCGCCGATCCTGGGCCTCGACCCGCCCGACCACACGCGCATCCGGGGACTGGTGAGCAAGGCATTCACGCGGCGCTCGGTCGAACGCCTACGCGCCCGGGTCGAGGCCCTGGTGGACGAGCTGCTCGACGAGCTCTCCGGTCGCGACGAGATCGATCTGCTCCGCGATTACGCCGGTCCGCTTCCCGTCACGGTGATCGCCGAGATGCTGGGAGTCCCCACGGAGGATCGGGTGCATTTCCGGATGTTGTCCAACGAGGTCGTGCGGGGCCTGGGGTCGGACGAGCTCGCCGATCTGCGCCGCTCCGTGGAGGGCAGCCGGGCGCTCGAGAGCTATCTGCGGGAGATCGTCGAGAAGCGCCGCGTCCAGCCGCGCGACGATTTGATCTCTGCGCTGGTCATGGCGGAGGAGGCGGGCGACAAGCTCAGCACCCCCGAGCTGTTCTCGAACATCATCCTGCTTCTGGTCGCCGGAAACGAGACCACGACGAATCTGATCGGAAACGGCGTCCTGGCGCTGCTGCGCCATCCCGAGCAGCTTGCCCTGCTGCGTGAGCAGCCGGAGCGGATCGAGGCCGCCGTCGAGGAGGTCCTACGCTGGGACAGCCCGGTCCAGAACACGCGGCGCATCGCGACCTGCGACATGGAGTGGGACGGCATCCGGATCAAGAAGCGCCAGCAGATCATCCTCTCGCTCGGATCCGCCAACCGTGATCCGGAGCAGTTCGCGGATCCCGAGCGCTTCGACATCCGCCGTGGCGACCCCAACCACCTGAGCTTCAGTCAGGGCATCCACTACTGCCTGGGTGCACCGCTCGCGCGGATGGAGGGGCAATGTGGCATCCTCGGGCTGGTGCAGCGCTTCCCGAAGCTCCGGCTGGCGGGCCACCGCATCCGCTGGGGCGACAACGTCGTCCTGCGCGGCCCGCGGGAGCTGGCGCTCTGCCTGTGAGCCCCGTCCCCGTCCCTTCGCGCCCGCTGAGGTAGCTCGTGCTTCGAGACCACCCCGCCATCATCGTCACCCGGGTGATCACACGCGTCGTTCGAAACGCGCTTCAGGCCCGGGTCGGACGCTTCCGTGCCTGGCCCAACGAGGCCTTGCTGATCGACGAGCCCCTCGCCCTGGCCGAGGAGAGGACGAGCCGCCTGCGGCGCATCTACGCCAACGCGGGTCGGGATCTGTGGGATGGCCCCGGCGTCTTCCGCGAAGCCATGCAGAAGCACGGCGGGATCCAGCTCTCCCACGAGAAGCGGGTCGCCCTGGCCTATCCCATCGTGAATCTGATGTGGGGCGAGCTCGGCGCCTGGATCGTGGCGGCGGAGCTGGCCGAGCGTCTCGAAGACCCGGACGCGCGCATGGCGGCCTCGAGCCAGGTCTTCGACGAGGCGCGCCACTTCTACGTGCTGCGGGACTACCTGGCGGCGCTCCACGTCCCGGTGCCCAAGCTCGATCCCTACTTCGCAATCGCGGCACGCCGGCTGCTCTCCACCCGGGACCTGGTGGTCAAGCTCTTCGCCATGCAGATCCTGGCCGAGGGCGCCGCAGTGGTGATCTTCCGCTTCCTGGCCGACGCGAAGGTGGAGCCCGTGCTCTGCGAGATCCTCCCCTACATGGAGCGGGACGAGTCCCGCCACGTGGGCCTCGGCGTCCTCCACCTGCCCCAGGAGCTCTCGAAGCTCCCCCGGCGCAAGCTGCTGCGCATCCGCAACACCACCTACGGGATCGGCGACCTCCTCGGAGCCGCCCAGCTGCGCAACGCGCGCCGCTTCCGCGAGCTGGGCGCCGAGCCCCGGGAGCTGATCCGCGCGGCCGACAAGATGCTCTTCGAGCTCTCCGAGAAGATCGGGCCGGTGCCCGGGACCGACCTGCGCTTCTTCCCGGTGAACCCGACGACCGCTCCCTGGTACGACGACGTCCTCGACATCGTGTTGCCGCGGCCCGATCGCGAGCCGCGCCTCCTCGCCCGAGCAGCCCGCGGAGTGACCGAGCTCGGAGCACGAGTGCTCCCCTCCTGACCGGACGCCCGATCTCCTCAGGTCCGGATGCGATCCCGGGCGCCGTAGACGTTGAACCCATCCCCCCGTAGGAAGCCCACCAGGGTCATCCTGGCCTCCTCGGCGAGCTCCACCGCCAGCGACGAGGGGGCGGAGACGGCCGCGACCACCGGGATGCGGGCGGCGAGGGCCTTCTGGGCGACCTCGAAGGAGATGCGCCCAGAGACCAGCAGGAGGTGTCCGGAGAGCGGGAGTCGCTCGCGTTCCAGCGCCCAGCCCACGACCTTGTCCACGGCGTTGTGGCGCCCCACGTCTTCCCGCAGGACCCGCAGGGTCCCTTCGGGTGAGAAGAGCGCCGCGGCGTGGAGGCCGCCGGTCTCGTCGAAGACCGCCTGGCCGCGGCGCAGGCGCTCGGGGAGCGTCCCGAAGAGACCCGCGTCGATCTGGGTGGGATCGTCGAGGGGCGGAGCGGTGGCCAGGACCTGCTCGAGGGTGGCCTTGCCGCAGATCCCGCAGCTGCTCGATGCGAAGAGGTTGCGGCGCAGACGCTCGAGGTCGGGCGCGATGCCGGCGCGGAGGTGCACCCGGACCACGTTCTCCGAGCCCGCTGCCTCGGCTTCCACGCTCCCGTGGTGGACGGCCGCCACCTCGTCGACCTCCGCTACCACGCGTTCGGTGACCACGAAGCCCAGCGCGAGCTCCCGGTCGTGGCCCGGGGTGCGCATCACGACGGCCACGGGAGTGCCGCTCACCTGGATCTCCAGGGGCTCCTCGCAGACGACCAGATCCGGCGCCGGCAGGAGACGGCCCTGCTGGAGGCGGCCCATCCGAACCCGCCGCGTTCCCTCCTCGACATCGCGGGGTCGCGGCAGCGAACTCAAAGGCCAAGCCCGAGCTTCGCCGTCGGACATCCTGTCCAGAGCCTCCGCCGATGCACGCGAATGCGAGTCTACACCGGGATTGAGAGATGCAGTACCCTCGTGGTGGCGACGAAGCGCGCATGAACGAAGAGGGACGAGGGTTGTGCGTGAGCCCTGGCGTCGGCGCACCATGAGCCCCAGCACGGCCGACGAGCCGGACGCGAAGGCTGGCCTCCCGACCCGAGGCTCGCGCTACGCGTGGGCCCGGCGGGCCGTGCTGGCGCGCCTGGGCCGGCTGTCGCGCGGCGAGATCGTGTTGCGGGAGCGCGACGGGTTGCTCCGGTTCGGGTCGCCGGCTCCCGGGGCTCCGAGCGAAGTGCCCTGCGTCGACGTGGTGGATCCGCGCTTCTATCGGTCGCTGGCGCTGCGCGGGAGCATTGGCGCGGCCGAATCCTACATGGAGGGCTGGTGGGACTGCTCGGACCTGGTCTCCCTCGTCCGCGTCCTCGCCGCCGACTCCGAGGCCGCCCGGGGTCTCGAGCGCGGCCTGGCGCGGCTGGCCCGCCCGGCCCTCAAGCTCTTCCATCGGCTGCACCCGAACTCGCGCCAGGGAAGTGGTCGCAACATCGGCGCGCACTACGACCTCGGAAACGACTTCTTCGAGCTCTTCCTCGATCCGAGCATGACCTACTCGTGCGGTGTCTTCGAGCACGAAGCGGCGACGATGGAGGAGGCCTCTACCGCCAAGGTCGAGCGGGCGTGTCAGCTGCTCGATCTCTCCCCCGAGGATCACGTGCTCGAGATCGGCGGCGGCTGGGGCAGCTTCGCGATCCACGCCGCGAGGACCTGTGGCTGCCACGTCAGGACCGTGACCCTCTCGCGTGAGCAGTGCGAGCTGGCGCGTTGCCGGGTCCACGAAGCCGGGCTGACGGAGCTCGTGGACGTGGAGCTCTGCGACTACCGGGATGTCGTTGGAAGCTACGACAAGCTCGTCTCCATCGAGATGATCGAAGCGGTGGGTCACCGGAACCTCGATGCCTTCTTCCGGATCTGCAGCGAGCGCCTACGGCCGGCGGGCGCGATGTTCCTCCAGGCGATCACCGTCTCCGACGAAGACTTCGCGCGTTCGAGATCCAACGTCGACTTCATCAAGCGCTACATCTTTCCCGGGGGTCAGCTGGTGTCCGTGGGAGCGGTTCGCGACTCTCTGGCACGGGCGACGGACCTGAGGCTCTCGCAGCTGCGCGACATCACTCCCCACTACGCGAAGACCCTCGCCTGCTGGCGCGGCCGGATGGCCGAGAACCTCGATCGCATGCGCGGCCTGGGCCTTCCGGAACGCTTTCTGCGCATGTGGGATTTCTATTTGAGCTACTGCGAGGGTGCCTTCCGCGAACGCGCCAACGGCGTGGTCCAGATGCTGCTCGCCAAGCCGCTGCATACGCAGGCCGGCTCGGGGTGAGAGCGAGGAGCGCCGCTCCATTGCCGCTGGCGGGCGGGGGCGCAGCTCAGC
>JBDLIK010000120.1:0-8486 GCA_039714895.1 Myxococcota bacterium
GTGGGCAACAAACGCACCAATTTCCGGGAGATCGCCGAGGCGGAGCTACGCCGGAAGGGCGTGCCGCTGCAGGACCTCCGCTCGCGGGAGATCCGGGGTACGGCCTTCGAGCCCGCTGCGCTCGCGGTTCGCGAGACCGCCTACGAGACGACGGCCGGACGCGAGTGCTTCCTCGAATGGGTGACGCCTGAGGATCGGGTCGTGGCGTTCCTGCGCCTACTGCTCTCTGCGCAGCCCTCGTTCGTCGAGGAGCTGGGGGAGGCCGCGCTGATCCGCGAGCTGCACGTCTACGGAGAGGTGGCGGAGCTCAACAAGGCCTCCCGGGGTCGCGCACAGCACCGGGGCCTCGGCCGTCGACTGGTAGACGCCGCTCGCGCGCGAGCCGACAATGAGGGCTACGAGCGCTTGGCGGTCATCTCGGCGATGGGCACACGGCCCTACTACCGACGTCTCGGCTTCCAGGACGGCGTGCTCTACCAGCACCTGGCCCTTCGCTAAGGGCCGTCCGGTCAGGCCGGGCGAAACTCCAGGGCCTCGCCCGAGACCCGGGCGTCCACCGAGATCTTGGAGCCCTCGGGGAAGTCGCCTTCCAGGATGCGCACCGCCAGCGGGTCCTGGACCAGGCGCTGGATGACGCGCTTGAGCGGTCGGGCGCCGTAGTGGGGGTCGTAGCCCTTGTCGGCCAGCAGCTCCCGGGCCTCGGCGCTGAACTCGAGCTCGATGCGCCGGTCTGCGAGCAGCGCCTTCACCCGCTCGAGCTGGATCTCCACGATGCGGCCGATCTGGTCCCGGCCGAGCTGGTGGAAGAGGATCACGTCGTCCACCCGGTTCAGGAACTCGGGCTTGAACTGCGCCCGCAGGGCGTCCATCACGAGGCGCTCGATCTCCTCCCGATCCGACTCGGCGAGATCGACGATGTGCTGGCTACCCACGTTGGACGTCAGGATCAGCACCGTGTTGCGGAAGTCCACGGTGCGGCCCTGGCCGTCCGTGAGCCGTCCGTCGTCGAGCACCTGGAGGAGCACGTTGAAGACGTCCGGGTGTGCCTTCTCGATCTCGTCGAAGAGCACCACGCTGTAGGGGCGCCGGCGCACCGCCTCGCTGAGCGCGCCGCCTTCCTCGTAGCCCACGTAGCCCGGAGGCGCGCCGATCATGCGCGCCACCGAGTGCTTCTCCATGTACTCGCTCATGTCGATGCGGACGATGGCCTGCTCGTCGTCGAAGAGGAACTCGGCGAGCGCTCGGGCCGTCTCGGTCTTGCCGACCCCCGTCGGGCCCAGGAAGATGAACGAGCCGATGGGCCGGTTCGGATCCTGCAGGCCGGCGCGGGCCCGGCGCACGGCGTGGGAGACGACTTCGAGGGCCTCGTCCTGTCCCACCACCCGCAGGCGCAGCTGGTCCTCCATGCGCAGGAGCTTCTCCTGCTCGCCCTCCATCATCTTGGCGACGGGGATGCCGGTCCACTTGGAGACGATCTCCGCCACCTCCTCGGCGGTCACCTCTTCGGAGAGCATCGAGCCCTCGCGCTGCAGCTCGGCGAGCCTCTGCTGAGCGGTCTCGAGGTCCTTGCCGAGCTGGACCAGCTCGCCGTACTGGATCTCGGCCGCGCGCTCGAGATTGCCGGCCCGCTGGGTGCGAGCCAGCTCGGCCTCGAGCTCCTCGCGCTGGGCCTTCGAGCTGCGCACGGTCTCGATGACGGACTTCTCGGACTCCCAGCGCGCGTGCAGGCCCGAGCGCTCCTCGCGCAGGTTGGCGATCTCCTCCTCGACCCGGGCAAGGCGCTCGGCACTCGCCGCGTCGCTCTCCTTCTTGAGTGCCTCCCGCTCGATCTCGAGCTGGGTGAGCTTGCGTTCGAGCTGGTCGAGCTCTTCGGGCATGGAGTCGATCTGCACCCGCACCCGACTGGCCGCCTCGTCCATCAGGTCGATGGCCTTGTCGGGGAGGAAGCGGTCGGTGATGTAGCGGTGGGAGAGGGTGGCGGCGGCCACCAGCGCGGCGTCCTGGATGCGCACGCCGTGGTGCACCTCGTAGCGCTCCTTGAGTCCCCGCAGGATCGAGATGGAGTCGGTCACCGAGGGCTCGCCCACCAGCACCGGCTGAAAGCGCCGCTCGAGCGCCGCGTCCTTCTCCACGCGCTTGCGGTACTCGTCGAGGGTGGTGGCGCCCACGCAGCGCAGCTCGCCCCGGGCCAGCGCCGGCTTCAGCATGTTGGCGGCATCCGCCGCGCCCTCCGCAGCACCCGCGCCCACGATGGTGTGCAGCTCGTCGATGAAGAGGATGATCTGGCCGTCGGACTCGCTCACCTCGCGCAGCACGGCCTTCAGGCGATCCTCGAACTCGCCCCGGTACTTGGTGCCGGCGATCAGCGCGCCGAGGTCGAGGGCGACGACGCGACGGTCCTTCAGCGGCTCGGGCACGTCTCCCGCCACGATCCGTTGGGCGAGTCCTTCGACGATGGCGGTCTTGCCCACACCGGGCTCGCCGATCAGCACGGGGTTGTTCTTGGTGCGCCGGGAGAGCACCTGGACGATGCGCCGGATCTCTTCGTCCCGGCCCACCACCGGGTCGATCTTGCCCGCCCGGGCAGCGTCCGTGAGGTCGCGACCGAACTTGGCGAGGGCCTGGTACTTGGATTCCGGGTCCTGATCGGTGACCCGGGCGCCGCCGCGCACGGACTGCAGCGCCTTCTCGAGCGACTCTCGCGTGGCCCCGGCGTCGCGCAGCACCCGCGCTGCGGGATCCTTCTTGTCGGAAGCGAGGGCGAGCAGCAGGTGCTCGGTGGAGACGTACTCGTCCTTCTTGGCCTCCGCCTCCCCCAAGCCGCCTTCGAGCGCGCGGGAGAGGGCGTCCGAGAGGCGCGGCTGGGCGCCCCCCTGCACCTTCGGCAGCCCCTCGAGCAGTCGCTCCACCTGGCCCTGCAGGGCGTCCACCGACACCCCGAGCTTCTGGAGGATGGGGATGGTGCTGCCCTCGGGCTGCCCGAGCAGCGCGAAGAGCAGGTGGGCGGGCTCGATGATGGAATGGCCGCGGCCGCCGGCGAGGGACTGCGCCTCGGCGAGGGCCTCCTGGCTCTTGATGGTGAGCTTGTCGAATCGCATGGCGGAAGCCTAAGCACGGGCGCCCCCGGATCAAGCGGCCCCCGGGGGCCCCGGCTTCAGCCTTGTTCTTGCGGGCGCTTGAGGGCGACGTAGGAGGTTACGTCTCCCCTGCGCACGAACAGCAGCACGCCCTTGTCGGCCGCCTCGAGCCTGCTGTGCAGATCTGCCGCGTCCTTCACGGAACCCTGGCCCGCCTCCAGGATGACGTCGCCGCGCCGCAGCCCCGCCTCGGAGGCGGGGCTGCCGGGCTCCACCTGCACCACCACGACCCCGCCTGGCTCCTCGAGGCCGAGCTGCTCGGCGATCTCCGGGGTCACGTTCTGGACGCGCATCCCGAACGCCATGGGACCTTCCGGGTCCTGGGCGGCTGCAGCGAGCTCGGGCTGGTCGAGCTCTCCGAGCACGACCGTCAGCGTCCTGCGCTTGCCGTCCCGGATCACCAACACGTCCACCTTCTTGCCGACGGCCGCGGCGGCCACGACGCGGGGCAGCTCGCTCATCTCGCCGATGGCGGTCCCGTCGAACTCGAGGATCACGTCCCCGCGTTCGAGCCCCGCCTTCGCGGCGGGTCCCGCCGGATCGACCTTCGAGACCAGGGCCCCCGACTCCTGGCCGAGGTCCATGGCCTCCGCGAGATCCGGAGTGATCTGCTGGATGTAGACGCCGAGCCAGCCCCGGGTCACGTGTCCCGAGCTGCGCAGCTGGGGCAGGATCGTCTTGGCGACGTTGATCGGGACCGAGAAGCCCACTGTGTTGGCGCGTGGGTTGATGGCGGTGTTGATGCCGATGACCTCGCCGCCCAGGTTGAGGAGCGGTCCCCCCGAGTTGCCCGGGTTGATGGCGGCGTCGGTCTGGATGAAGTCGTCATAGGGGCCCTGGCCGATGTTGCGTCCGAGGGCGCTCACGATGCCCGCCGTCACCGTGTGGGAGAGGCCGAAGGGATTGCCGATGGCCACCACCCACTCGCCCGGCCGTACCTTCTCGGAGTCGCCCAGGGGAAGCGCCGGCAGAGGCTTCTCGGGATCCACCTTGATGAGCGCGATGTCGGTCTTGGGGTCGCGCCCGATCACCTTGGCCTCGAGCTCGGTGCCGTCCAGGAAGGCCACATTGATGGTGTCCACTTCCTCCACGACGTGGTTGTTGGTGACGATGTAGCCATCGGAGGAGATCACGAAGCCGCTGCCGAGGCTCGGTACCTTCTGCTGGCCCCGCGGAAAGTTGAAGAAGGGCAGGAACTCCTCGAACTGGCGCGGAACCTCGGGACTCAGGCTGCGCGAGGTCTGGATGTTGACGACCCCCGGCGAGACCTTCTCCGCCAGGTCGGCGAAGTTCGGAGCGCCGTTCGGGAGGGCGGCGGCGGGCGCCGCGCTCGCGCTCTCGTTCCAGAAGGGCTTCGGGTCCGGGCTCTGGGCCCCAGCCGCGTCGTCGTCCCGGCCGAAGAGGTCGATGGCTTGGGCCGGGTTCGCATCCACGTCGACCTGCACGCGCACGAACCCCTGGGAGACGAGCAGTCCCAGCACCAGGACTCCGCCGATCCCCCACATCACGAGCCTTCGCCACCTCATCGTTGGACTCCTTGGACGCCGGCGCGGGCTTCCGGGTTCCCTCTCCGGTTCGGGCTCTCCGGTCAGGAGAGCGGAATCGTCACATGGTATCGGCCCCGCCCCCGGTGAACCATCACCAGGGCGCGGCTGCGACCGCGCAGGTCCAGCACAGCGGCGCGCAGGGCCTCGTCGTCCTGCAGGGCGCGTCCGTTGATGCTCGAGAGCACGTCTCCCCGTTCCACACCGATCTGCGCCGCCCCGCTTCCGGGGCGCACCTCCCGGACCACATACCCCCCGTGCGCCCCCGGTGCGAGGGCCATCCCCAGCTTCTCCAGCGCGAGCTCTTCCACCAGGGTGGCCGGCACGCTCCGGGCCGTGACGCTCAGCACCCGGCGGGTCCCACCACGCCACAGCTCGAGCTCGAGGCGCTGTCCCGTGGTCGCCCCGCGCAGCAGCTCGTAGAAGCTGCGCGCGCCGACCAGGGCACGCCCGTCCATGGCGGTCACCACGTCTCCGCGGCGGAGTCCTGCCTGCTCGCCGGGGCTGCCCGACCGGACCCCGCTCACCAGGGCGCCGGAGAGTCGAGGCGGGAGCTCCATCACCTCCACCAGGTCCGGGTCGAGGTCCTGGAAGTCGAGCCCCAGCCAGACCGGCGCCACCGCACCATGCTCGATCAGCTCGCCCACCACCCGGCGAGCGACGTCGATGGGGATCGCGAACCCGATGCCCTGGGCCCCTCCGTAGATGGCCGTGTTGACGCCGACCAGCTGTCCCGCGGCGTTGAGCAGCGGCCCTCCCGAGTTGCCGGGATTGATGGAGGCATCGGTCTGCAGGAAGCCATGGTAGGCGCGGCCCTCCGAGCGGATCGAGCGATCGAGGGCCGAGATCACGCCAGTGGTCACGGTATGGGACAGGCCGAAGGGGTTGCCGATGGCGATCACCGGCTCGCCCACCATCAGGTCATGGGAACGCCCGGGCGCCACCCAGGGCACCGTCTCGTCGGTCTCGATGCGCAGCACCGCCAGGTCGTGATTGGGGTCTGCCCCGACCAGGACGGCTTCGAACTCCCGACCGTCCCCGAGGCTCACCTGGATCCGGGTGGCGCGGGCCACCACGTGCTCGTTGGTGAGGACGTGGCGCTCGGCGTCGATCACTACGCCGGAGCCGAGGCTCTGGGCCGTGCGCGGACCGCGCGGCTCGAAGAAGTCCTCGAAGAATCGCTCGAAGAAGGGATCGCCCGCGAAGCCCCCGAGCCCGTGGAAGGGCGCTGCGCCCTGCACCACCCGCTGGGTGGTGATGTTGACGACGGCAGGACCCACCCGGCGCACGGCCTCCACCGCGGGGGTGCGCCGCAGAAAGGGGTCGGCGGCGGCGGAGGCCGCCACCACCAGGGCTCCGAGAGCCAACACCCGCCCGATCCTTCCCATCACCGTCCTGAAGACGCGTCTGCCCCCGGGGAAATTCGATGAGCTCGACGCATGAGGGCCGGGGAACGTAGCTGCAGGCCCGCCGTGAGCAACAAGGGAGCGGATCGTGCTAGGAGGACGGGCGGTGTTGGAGCTGCAGCGTGCGTTCGAGGAGCACTTTCGGCGGCCGCCCCAGGTCGCGGCGCGGGCGCCCGGCCGCGTCAACCTGATCGGGGAGCACACGGACTACAACGAGGGCTGGGTGCTCCCCTGCGCGATCGACCGGGCCAGCTGGGTGATGGCGGCGCGCCGGGAGGACGGTCAGGTGCGGGCCCTGGCCTGCGACCTGGCGGAGGAGGCGACTTTCGACGTCGCCGCGCCGAGGGCCCGGGGTGGCTGGATCGACTACGTGCAGGGGGTGGTGTCCGCGCTGCGCGAGCGCGGCGCCGGAATCTCGGGGCTCGATCTCGCCGTCGCCAGCGATGTGCCACGGGAGTCGGGCCTCTCCAGCTCCGCGGCCCTGGAGGTGGCGCTGGCCACGCTGTTCGACGGGGCCTTCGAGCTGGGGCTCCGGCCGCGGGAGCGCGCGCAGGTGGCCCACCGGGCGGAGACCCACTTCGTGCGCGTGGCGTGCGGGATCATGGACCCGTTTGCCAGCGCCCTCGGTCGGCGGGACCACGCGCTGCGCATCGATTGCCGCAGCCTCGAGGTGGAGCTCGTGCCGCTTCCCGGCGAGGGTCTCGCCCTGCTGCTCGCCGAGTCCGGGGTGCGGCGCGCGCTCCTGGCCGGGGCCTATGGCGATCGTCGAGCCGAGTGTGAGGCTGCGCTGCGCGCAGCCCAGCAGGCGGGGGTGGCTGCGCCGGGCGCCCGGGCCCTGCGCGACCTGGAGCCCGGGGCGCTGCCCGCCCTCGAGCGAGCGCTCGCGCCGCGGCTGATGCGGCGGGTGCGTCACGTGATCACCGAGAACGAGCGCGTTCACCGGGTCTGCCAGGCGCTGCGGGAAGGGGAGCTGGCCCTGGCGGGAGCGGAGCTGCGCGAAGGGATGCGCAGTCTGCGGGACGATTTCGAGGTGAGCACCCCGGAGCTCGATGCGCTGTGCGCGCGAGCCGACGCCCACCCGGCGGTCTATGGCTCGCGGCTCACCGGAGCGGGCTTCGGCGGCTGCACGCTGCATCTCGTGCGTCCCGAGGCGCTGGAGGAGGTCCGCGACTGGATCGCCGGGGGGTTCGAGGAGCGCTTCGGACGGCGACCGCCGCTGCATCGGGTGAGGGCCGCGGACGGTGCACGGGTGCTAGCGGTCTAGGAGCCGGGGATTCGATGGAGAGGAAGTCTTCTTGAGACGCTGGAACCGTCCACGTCGAGCAACGGGCGGAGGCGGACCCGTAGACGATTCCGGGGCCGGGAGTCAGCCGGTCCGCCCCTTCCCGTGGCCGAAGCGCCAGACGAGTCCCCCCAGGGCCAGGAGCCCGAGGAGGGTCGCCGGGAGTACCTGATCCTCGCGGAAGCGGGTGAGCAGGTCGCCGCTCACCGGGCTCTCATAGGAGGAGTCCGTCCCGGCTGCCTGCTCCAGCGCCGCGCGCTCGTCCGCGCCGAGTCGGAAGCCGGAGGCGGCCAGGCTCCGGCCGAAGTGGCGCTCGAGGATGCGCTGCTCGGCGAGGGCGACGCGTGCAGCGGCCCGACCTGCGCCGGGGTCCTCAGACCTGCCGGCCTGATCGCGGTAGCGGTCCCGGCGGAAGAGATGGACCCGCATCTCGTGGACGAAGGCGTCCCGCGAGGCCGGGTATTCCGCCATGAAGCGGGGGTAGTCGGCTCCATGGGGGTACCCGTCCAGCAGGACGGCGACCTCGGCAGCCCGGGCGGCGTCCTGCGCGTGCAGCGTCTCGAGCTCGAGCCTGGAGCGGAAGCGCCCGACCCGCGGATCGTCGTGCAGACGGCCGTACTCCGCCATCAGGTGGTCGCTGCCGGAGTCCAGGCCCGGAACGTGGGCAGCCAGCCAGCGGGTGCGCGGGGGCGTGTTGAGGAAGCTCGCACACAGCAGCACCCATGCGATCGCAGCCAGCCCACACACGCGCCGCACGCTGGCCGGCGCCAGTGGGCGCCGGGCGCTGGCTGGGTCGAAGCCGCCGGCCAGGGCCAGCTGCACCAGCGCCGCCGCGAACGCGTTGAAGCCCACGTCTCGCAGCCCCCAGTAGCGTTGGGGGGTCGCCCACTGGATCGCTTCGTCGAGGATGCCCACGATGATGCCCACCAGGGCTGCACCCAGGAAGACCCCCGCATCGGGCAGGCTCGGCCGCAGCGCCCGCCAGGCCAGCACCCCCAGGACGCCGTACTCCACGAAGTGCAGGGCCTCTTCCGGAGCTTCGCGCAGGGACAGGGTGGCCGCGCAGAAGGCAGCGGCCACCGCCAGCACCCAGGCGATCCGGACGGCCGAGGGGCCG
>JBDLIK010000121.1:0-8479 GCA_039714895.1 Myxococcota bacterium
GGGTCGTGAGCTGGAGGGCCTCGGCCTTGCGGGCGGCCGAGTCGAGCCAGTCCTTGGCTCGCGCGCGGATGTCCTCGAAGAGCTCCTCGCGCCCGCGCTCGAGGCGGTTCTTGTGGGTGCCGAGGCACTCCTTCCACGCCTCTCCCAGGAAGATCTGCAGGTGCGCGGCGGAAAGCCCCTTCACGAGCTCCGTCGTCTCCTCGACGAAGCGGTAGGCGTAGCCGATGAAGGCGCGGTTGTAGACGACGCTACGCCGGGTCATGAGACCGCCGTAGACGTGGTAGGGCCGGCCGTCGATCGCGCCGTCGTACTCGATCACGTCGCTGAGCGGCCCGGGATCCATGTCCTCGACCCCGAGCCAATCCGGCGCGAAGTCCGAGCCCGGCTGGCGCCGTGGAGCTTCGCGGCGCAGGAGGATCTCGCGGCCCTGCCAGATCCCGGGCGTATAGCGCTCCGTGAGGAGTCGGCGGAGCTTGTCCAGATGGATCCCCGGCGGCTGGCCATGGATGCGTACCCTGGTGCCGGAGCGAGTGGAGAGCCCGTCGAAGAGTGTGATCTCCGAGCTGCCCCGCGGCTTCCCGTCTTCGAGATAGGGGAAGTGGCCGTTGCGCAGACACTCCTCCCAGTCCACGCGCAGCCGGCGCAGCTCTTTGTCGCGCAGGGTGGTCACCTCGGCGCGCGGGCCGAGCTTGCAGAGCGCATCCGTCATCCCGACGCCGTAGCGACCCAGTACCCCCCCGCGCCGCCCTGCGCGCGTGCCCTTGCCGAAGCGCAGGGCGTCGTTGATGTCCTCCATCCCGCTGCCGTCGTCGGCCACCGTGACCCCGCGTCGCCCGAGCTCGATCCACACCCGTTCGGCATCCGCGTCGAGCGCGTTGTCCACCAGCTCGCAGATCATGTCGTGCGGCTTGTGGTCCGCCATGCGCTTGGAGAGGATCATGTGCGCCACGGGCGTCGCCTCGCGGCGGCGGAGTCTGCGCTTCATCGGGATCACCCTCCTTTGCGACCCGTCCACGCGACGGTCCGTGCTGAGCGCGGAGTGCGGTGCAACTCGCGATGCTAACACTCCGGCCGGACTCCCGTCGGAGTCGCCCGACCTGGCCCCCCTGTCGACAGGCAGCGGTCGGATCAGGCAGAATCCGACGTTGGAATCGTCTGAAGCCCGGGAGCACCGTCCGATGGCGCAGCTCGCTCTGTTCCAGGGTTCCCACCTTCCCCGCACGGCGGCTCGCGAGGCGCTCTCGCGAGGGGAGCTCGGCCGAGCGCGCGCGCAGCTTGCGCAGCTGGCAGACACGACAGAGGAGGCCGCGGACGCGGCCCGACTCGAGCGGATCACCTCGGCTCTGCGAGCCTCGAACGAGGATCCGGTCGGGACATTGCACGATGCATTCATCTCGGCACTCGCCAAGGCCGAGCCTCGCGGGTTTCTCTCGGATGCCGAGTGGTTCCGCTGCTACGCGCAGCGCATGGCAGGCGCACTCGAGGCGGAGCCCGGGCGCCGCTTCCGCGGCTGGCTGGGAGCGCATTTCGCGTTCGTGGCCGGCGAAGTGGATGCAGCGCAGCGCAGCGCCGGGCGGATCGTCGAGAGCCTGCCGCCGGGGTCCGCGTGGATCGAGGCCGCGCGGCTGGCCTTCGAGTTCGGCGAGGCTGCCAAGGCAAGAGAATGGATCCGAACCGCCTGCCTCGACGGCCCGAGCGATCTCGCCCCTGAGCCCCCCGCCCTCGAACGTTGCGAGGTGTCAGCGCTCGACGCGGCGCCCCCGCTCCCGCCGCTCCCCGCGCCCGTCGACGACGCGTTCGAAGCAGCGCGTGCACTCGGCGATCTCCCCGGTCCATGGACGCGCTGGGTGGCGGTGGTGGGGGAGATCGACCACGCGCTGGCTCCCGTGGATCCAAGCAACGGTGAGCCCTTCGAGGCGCTGGCGAATGACGGAGACGCGGCTCGAGCGTTCCTCGCCGCGCTGCGCGCGGCGCGACGCTCGCGCGAACGAGACGGTGCCCGCGGCCCCGACCACTGCAGCGATCGGGAGCTCCGGGCCCGGCGGCGCATGCAGCGCCTGGCCCCGGAGTTGCTCGCACGCTACCTGCGAGACCTCGACGGATCGCTCTTCTGACAGCAGGGCCCTGCCCGCAGGCGGACCCACATCTAGCCGGGGACGCGATCCCGGTTGGGCCTTCCGTCGGGTCCGGCTGGCGTGTGCTCGGGCGTGTAGGCGCGCGCTTCCCAGCCGGGGTCGCCCTGCCAGCGGAAGGGCAGCTCCACGATCTCCCCCGGCTCCCGAATCGCCAGCGCGGCCCGCAGCGCAGCGTGCACGATGGCGCGCTGTCCCGCCGGGTCGCCCGGCGCCCCCGCCTGATGTCCGAGGGGATGGTGCACGTAGGCGGCGCGGGGCGGCGCCACGGCTCGGGTGATGTCCCAGGCCGACGTCATCGAGAGCGTCGGCACGCCCGCCGCCTCGATCTCCCTTGCGATCAGTCCCACGGACTGATGGCAAACCGGTCAGGCGGGCACCAGGTAGGCGAGATCGACCTCCTGGCGCAGCACGAAGTCGCGAAGGCGTGGTGCCAGCTCGTCGCGCACCCGGCGCGCCGAGTAGATACCACCCATGAACGAGAGCGCCGGGCTTGCCACCCCGCCCACCACCCCGCCGGCCGCGAGCTCGCGTAGGGCGCGCAGGGGGAAGACGCAGCCGGCGTCGCGGGCGGCGTCGCGGACGTCGTAGCCGAAGTGCGACACGCGCAGCCGGGCCGCCGGTGTCTCCAGCGGAATCTCCCGGTGGGAGGTGTCGTTGCGGAAGTGGAAGGGCTCCTGGTCGTCGCGGTGGACGCCGCCCGAGCCGATCAGCGTGATGCGCAGCGCCTCGAGCGGCCGCGCGATCGGGGCCCACGGCGGGGGCTCGCGCTGCGCATCGTGGGCCACCCAGCGATACGGATCCTGGCGGGCGTAGAGCGCTCGGGTTCGCTCGATATAGGGAACCTTCTGCTTCACGGGCGCGCTTTCTCCGCCGTCCGGCCGGACAGATCCCGGAGCGTGCGTTGGCCCCAGTAGAGCACGAACCAGGGAAAGACGATCCACGGGGCGTTCGCCAGGCCGAACTTGAACCACGCATCCAGGAAGCTCGACGTATCCACGTTGGGAAGTCCATCCAGGATCTCTCCTCCGAAGTAGAGTGAGGTGGAGTAGAGGTGGACGACCGCCGTCGCCATGCAGAGCAGGAGACCCCGGGGGTCCGTGTGGCGAGAACGGTACCAGAGAGAGAGCCCCACGACCCCGACCGCGCCGTTCAGCACCGACAGCGCCTCCATCGTCAGGAGGGTGGACGAGCTTCCGGCGTAACGAAGGTCGCCGCCATCGATGTACGCCCACCACGGGTAGGCCCACGCCGCGTCACGCGACGCCTGGATGGATTCGTGAAGCACCAGCCAGCCCAGCTCCCAGGTCAGATGGGTCGCGTATGACACCACCATGAAGAGGAGGCAGAGCGACGCGATGCGCTGGAAGCGCGACCAGGACCGGAGGCTCGGGAGGGGCCACAGCGAAGTCGTGCAGGCCGCGAAGAGGCCCACCGAGTAGATCACGGCGAGCACATCCGCGGTGCGACTCCTGTCGGCACCCCATGCGAAGACCGCGAGCGTCGAGACCGGGAACGCCAGGACGACCGGGCCCAGCGTGAGACCCCTGGCGATCCAGAGATCCACGTGCCTCGTGCGCTCGCTCACGCCGCCACGGCAGAGGGCCGCCTCGCTGGTCATCCCGGCGAGGCTACCACGGGTCTCCGGGCAGCGGCCGGCCCCCCTCCGACGCGCTCACTCCGCTGCCCGCATCTCCTTGGCGAGGCACCCTGGCAGGACCGGCGCAAGCATGGGGGCCGAGGCTGTCCCTCCGGTAGGATGGCACCGTATGGGATCGCCGACCGAGGTGACGCGCCGATCGGATCTCGACTTCGACGGACCGTTCCAGCGGACACGACGGGCGCTGGTTGGCGTGGCTGCTGCTCTCGTTCTCGTGATCGGCCTTCCGCTGGCGGCCCTCTGGGCTGTCAGCCCCGGCACCACGTCACCGATCAGGGACGGCGAGAAGCAGTCGGTCCCGGGAAGTGTGGCGGAAACGCTCCTCCTGGAGCTGGGGGGTCTCGAGCAGTTCGTCCTGATCCGTGGGCGCGATCAGACGAATCCCGTGTTGCTGCTACTGCATGGAGGTCCTGGGAACCCCCAGGCGGCCCTCTTCCGAGCGTACAACCGTGAGCTCGAAGACCATTTCGTCGTCGTCAATTGGGATCAGCGCGGCGCGGGCCGCTCCTACTCGAATCGAGTACCCGCCGTGTCCATGACGGTGGAGCAGCTGCTCGCAGACACCCGCGAGCTGACCCGCTACCTGATGCAACGCTTCGGAAAGCGTCGCATCCTGCTACTGGGCCATTCCTGGGGATCGTACCTTGGGATTCGGGCGGCGCAGCGTCATCCCGAGGACTACCACGCTTACGTCGGCGTCGGGCAGGTCGCGGATCAGCAGCGCAGCGAGGAGCGGAGCTATCGCGCCGTACTGGAACGCGCGCGGGCCGACGGCCGCGGGGAAGCGATACGAGATCTGGAGCAGATCGGACCCCCTGCGCGGGGCCGCTACGAGGAGGGCTTGAAGGGCCTTGGCCGGCAGCGACGTTGGGTGCGCGAGTTCGGCGGGGCGGCCTACGGGCTCTGCAACCGGGAGGCCCTCTGGCTCTTCGCCAAGCCGATCCTTCTCTTCCGCGAGTACCGGGTGCGAGACAAGCTCCTCTACCTTCGCGGGGAGGCATTCTCCATGGCGCATCTCGAGGAACCGATGCTCGACGACGACCTCACCCAGAGCGTGCCCGAGCTTCGGGTGCCGAAGGAGCTCGTGATCTTCGAGCGCTCGGCGCACCTCGTGCGCTACGAGGAGGTCGCGAAGTTCCACGAGGTGTTGGTCCACCGCGTCCGGCCCCTGGCGCTCCAAGGGGATTCATGAAGGCCCAGAAGGAATCGAGGCGTCAGGGGGACTCTGGCAGGATGCGCACCCGACGGCCCTCGATGGCCAGGCGGCCCTCGGCAAAGAGGCGTACGGCCTCCGGCACCAGGCGCCGCTCGGCGGCCTGTACGCGTTCGCTGAGGGTCTCGACGGTGTCGTCCTCGAGCACCGGGACCGCCTCCTGCAGCACGATGGGGCCGCGATCGTACTCGGGGTCGGCGAAGTGGACGGTGGCGCCGCTCTGCCGGACGCCGGACTCGAGCACGGCCTCGTGGACCCGGCGGCCGTAGAAGCCCTGGCCCGAGAAGGCCGGAACCAGCGCGGGGTGCACGTTGAGGGTGCGGCCCTCGTAGCGTCCCCGGAGCTCGAAAGGAGACAGGAAGCCGAGCAGCAGCACCAGGTCGAGATCGTGGGGCTCGAGGGCTTCGTGGAGGCGGTCGTTGAACTCCTTCACCTCCGGATGCAGCCTGCGGGGCACCGCCAGCGCCGGGATCCCGCGACGACGCGCCCGTTCGAGCCCGAAGGCCTGCTGCTTCGAGGCGACCACCACCGCCACCCGGGCGGGCAGCTTCCCGGCATCGATGTGCTCGAGCAGGTTCTCCAGGCTCGTACCGCTGCCCGAGAGCAGCACACCGACCCGGATCGGAAGGGAGGCCCCACTCACCGACCGGCCAGACCCTCGTGGACCCGGCGCGTCGCCGGGGACCGGTTGAGGGTGTAGAAGTGGATGCCCGGTGCGCCCGCCTCGAGGAGCTCGCGGCACTGCTCGAGCGCCCACTGCACGCCGAGCTCCATGGAGCGCTCGTCGTCGTTGCCTGCAACCTCGAGCTCTGCCATGAGCTCAGCGGGGATCTCCGAGCCCGGGGACAGGGCCGCGATGCGGCGTAGATTGCGGGCGCTCACGATGGGCATGATCCCCGGGACGAGGGGCACGGTGATGCCGGCGTCGCGTGCCCGGCGCACGAAGTCGAAGTAGTGCGCGTTGCGGAAGAAGAGCTGGGTGATCAGGAACTCCACACCGTCATCCACCTTGCGCTTCAGGTGGCGAAGATCCGCCTCCGGACCTTCGGCCTGATGGTGAGTCTCGGGATAGCAGGCCCCCCCGATGGAGAAGTGCCAGCCTTCCCGCACGAAGGCAGCCAGCTCGTTGGCGTGGCGGAAGCCGCCTGGGACCGGGCGCCAGTCGGGCTGGTCGCTCGGCGGATCCCCGCGCAGGGTGAGCACGTTCTCCATGCCCGCCCGCTCCAGCCGATCGAGGGTCTCGGCGAGCTCCGCGCGGGTCTGACCCGTACAGGTCATGTGCGCCATGGCGGTGAGCCCGATCTCCTTCTGGATGCGCACCACCAGGTCGGCGGTCTTGCGCCGGGTTCCCCCCGCCGCGCCACAGGTGACCGAGACGAAGCCTGGATCGAGCCGCTTGAGCTCCGTGATCGTGCGGTAGAGCGAGCGGAAGCCGGCGTCCGTCTTCGGCGGAAAGAACTCGAAGGAGAAGACGGGAGTCTGCCGGGCGTAGAGATCTGAGATCCGCACCCGGCCAGTGTACCACCCCCACCGGCTCCTCCACGCCAGGGTGGGGGCCATTGACTGCGGGGCGGGCCGTGTCCGAGACTGCGCCCCGGAGGAGGGGCATGTCGATCCTCGTCACCGGCTCGATCGCCATCGACCACATCATGGTCTTCCGCGATCGCTTCAAGAATCACATCCTTCCCGAGCGCATCCACACGCTCAACGTGGCGTTCCACGTTCCCAGCCTTCGGCGGAGTTTCGGGGGCACTGGGGGGAACATCGCCTTCGGGCTCCGGCGGCTGGGGGAGGACCCCGTGCTGCTGGGAGCCGTGGGAAGCGACTTCGGGGCGTACGCAGACTGGCTCGATGCCCACGGGCTGCGCCGGGACTGGATCCAGGTGCTGGACGACGCGTTGACCGCCCAGGCGTTCATCACCACCGACCTCGACGACAATCAGATCACGGCCTTCCACTCGGGGGCCATGGATCGCGCTCACGAGGCCCGTCTGGATGCCGTGCACGCGCCCTACTCGATCGCCATCGTCGCACCGAACGGCAAGCGCGCGATGCAGGAGTACGCCCGTGCGCTCAAGGAGAGTGGCGTCGCCACCATGATCGACCCGGGCCAGGGGCTGCCGCTGTTCGAGCGCGAGGAGCTGATCGAGCTGCTCACCGGAGCCTCGATCTACATCGTGAACGACTACGAATGGTCGCTCACCCTCGAGAAGACCGGGCTGGACGAGGCAGCCCTGCTGGAGCGTGCGGAGATCACGGTGATCACCCGAGGCGAGCAGGGCTCCACGATCCACACGGGGGCCGAGCGCCTCGAGATCCCCGCGGTGGTAGCGGATGGCGTGGTCGATCCCACGGGGTGCGGAGATGCCTACCGCGCCGGGTTCCTGTACGCCCGGGTGCGCGGGCAGCCGCTCGAGAACTGCGGCCGGCTGGGCAGCGTGCTCGGATCGCTGGCGGTGGAGGTGGAGGGCACCCAGAACCCGCACATCGACCGGGAGGCTGCCGAGGCGCGTTTCCGACGCGAGTTCGGCGCGCCCTTCTGATGACGGACGGGGGTCAGGAACGGCCCATCGCTCGCGACGTGCTCGGCTTCCTCGCCGCGGGCTTGCTCCCGATCCCGTGGCTGGTGGCCCAGAGCTTCGGCGGGCTGGGGCTGCCCATGGAGCTGGTGGCCACCCTCTCGGGCATCGCCATCCTGGGCGGCGCCTTCATCCTCTCCTGGGCGATGGAGCTCGCCGAGCGCGACGTTCCCCAGTCGCTGGCGATCCTGGCGCTGGCCCTGGTCTCGGTGCTGCCGGAGTACGCGGTGGATCTTCACTTCGCCATCGAGGCCGGTCGCGATCCCTCCTATGCCCCCTACGCGGTGGCGAACATGACCGGCGCCAATCGCCTGCTCATCGGGATCGGCTGGCCCGTCGTGGTGCTGCTGGCCTGCCGCCGGGCGCGCGTCCGAACCCTGGTGCTGGCCCCGTCCCAGCGCCTGGAGGTGCGCTTCCTGCTGATCGCCACATTGTACTCCTTCCTGATTCCGCTGGACGGCTACATCAACCTCTTCGACGCCGCGGCGTTGCTGCTGATCTTCGGGCTGTACGTGGCCGTCGCGACACGCAGCGAATCCATGGAGGTGGAGCTGGTGGGGCCCGCGGCCCTGCTCGACCGGGAGTTCCACAACCGGGGCCGCCGAGCCTGGGCGCTCCTGCTCTTCGTGTTCGCCGCCTACGCGATCTTCGTGTCCGCCGAGCCCTTCGCGGAGAGTCTGGTGCACGTGGGCCGGAACCGCGACGTGGACGAGTTCCTGCTGGTGCAATGGGTGGCACCCCTTGCCTCGGAGTCCCCGGAGTTCATGATCGCGATCTTGTTCGCACTGCGGCTGCGGGGATCCGTGGGGATGGCGGCGCTCATCTCGTCGAAGGTGAATCAGTGGACGCTGCTGGTGGGCGCCCTCCCGATCGCCTTCTCGCTCTCCTCCGGAAC
>JBDLIK010000122.1:0-8441 GCA_039714895.1 Myxococcota bacterium
TACCGCGACAAGCTCGCCGAGCTCCAGGGAGCCCAGCGCAGCGAGGCGTAGCCTCCCCCGCCGGGTCCGCTACCCTGCTGTCCCGCTCGAGTCAGGAGAGCCCCCGATGACTGCCAGGAAGAAGAAGACGCAGGCGAAGAAGTCGGCGGCGAAGCGAAAGCCGGCCGCCCGGTCCCGAAAGAGCTCCGCGCGGAAGAGCACGGCCCGTAAGAGCAGTGCTCGCAAGAGCACGACCCGCAAGAGCAGCGCTCGCAAGGCGAGCGCCACCGCGAAGCTCCGCCGATCGCGGCGCGCCTCGGACTCGGAGATCGTCTACTCCGACCTGCGCCGCGACGCGTTGTTCCGCCGCCTGCTCCGCTGACGGTGAAGCCACTACCGACCCGCGCGACGAGGCGGTGGCTATGGCTGCGCCCTGGCGGGGGACGTTGGCTGCGGGCGAAGCCCGCAGCCCTAGGAACGGATCAGCAGCAGCGTGTGCGGGTCGAGGGCGACGTGGAGCGCCTCGACGTCGGGGTTGTCGTGATCCTTGAGGGCGCGCAGGGTGACCGTTCCGTCACCGGGCTCGAGGACCAGGATCACGCCAAAGAGATGGGCGAGCCGGGCCACCCTGGGCGGCATGGCGGACACACGCTCCTCGCCGCTCGCAACGGACACCCAGAGCTCCGCCTCGATCTCCCGTGCCAGGGAGCGCAGATCCGCCACCTCGTCCTCGGGGATCCGTTCGAGGTCGTAGCCCTCGAGGATGACCAGGGCCGGACGCGGACCCGTCTCCTCCTCGATCTTGAGAGCTTCGCGCAGCCGGGCCGCGTCGAAGTGGCCCGCGGGATAGGCGCGGATGCTGCGGCGCCGGTTCACGTCCACATGGATGCGCGCGGTGTCGTCCAGGTGGACGTGGGCCGCGAGCTCGTCGAAAACGGTGTCGTAGTAGGCCCGCACATGGCCGACGGTCTGATCCAGGGTCACGTGGAGCACGCGCTCGCCGCGCAGCAGGTCGTCGAGGGCGACGCCCACCAGAAAGGGGGTCTTCCCCACCCCATGGCCCGCCAGCACCAGTCCCAGGTTGCCCCGCCCGAGACCCCCGTGCAGACCTTTCTCGAGCAAGCGCAGGGGACTGCGAGCGTTCAGGAACTGGCGTTGCATGGTCGTCGTCCCCCGATCTACTTGTCGCCGCCCCGACCCTTGGAACGGTAGTCCTCGATGAGGGTCTTCGACACCTCCGAGGGTGCCGGAAGGTAGCGGGCGAACTCGAGGGTGAACTCCGCCTTGCCCTGGGTGACCGAGCGCAGATCCGTCGCGTAGCCGAACATCTCCGCGAGGGGCACCTCGGCCTCCACCTGGCAGAAGCCCGCGTCCTCGGTGGTGCCGATGACGGTCCCCCGGCGCTGCATGATGGTCTTGAGCACCTGACCCTGGAACTCGATCGGCCCCTCCACACCCAGCTTCATCACCGGCTCGAGGATCATGGGACGCGCCTTCGGGTAGACCTCCTTGAACGCGTCCCGGGCTGCGGCCTGGAAGGCCATGTCCGAGGAGTCCACCGAGTGGGCCTGGCCGTCGTTGACCACGAGGCGCACGCCGATCACCGGGAAGCCGATCAGCCGACCCTTGGCCAGCGAGCCCCGGAAACCCTTCTCGACCGAGGAGATGAACTCCGTGGGGATGGCGCCGCCGCGCACCTCGCTCACGAACTCGCAGTCCTCGCCTTCGACGGCGGGCTCCACGTAGCCCGCAACCCTGGCGTACTGTCCCGACCCGCCGGTCTGCTTCTTGTGGGTGTAGTTGAACTCCGCGCGCTGGGAGAGAGTCTCCCGGTAGGCCACCTGGGGGACACCCGTCTCGGCCGTCACGTCGTACTCGCGCTTCATGCGCTCGATGTACACCTCGAGATGCAGCTCGCCCATGCCGGAGATGATGGTCTGGCTGCTCTCGTCGTCTACGCGGGTGCGGAAGGTGGGGTCCTCCCGGGTGAAGCGCCCGAGGGCCTTGGCGAGATTCGCCTGGGACGCCTGGTCGACCTTGATGGAGAGCGAGATGACCGGATCGGGCACGTGCATGGAGCTCATCGAGACCAGGATCGACTCGTCGGCAAAGGTGTCCCCGGACGCGCACTCGATGCCGAACATCGCCACGATGTCCCCGGCGGCCGCGGAGTCGATCTCCTCCATCTCGTCGGCATGCATGCGCACGAGACGGCCCACCTTGTGAC
This sequence comes from Myxococcota bacterium, assembly GCA_039714895.1. Taxonomy (GTDB): domain Bacteria; phylum Myxococcota_A; class UBA9160; order UBA9160; family DASRUS01; genus JBDLIK01. The sequence continues at coordinate 2,207 of JBDLIK010000122.1, forward strand.
GGCGGCGGGTGCGGCTGTTCAGGATGCTACAGCCGCGGGCGAGTGTCCCCTGATAGACGCGCAGGTAGGTGAGCTGGCCATAGCGCCCGTCCTCGAGCTTGAAGGCCAGGGCCACCACCGGCTTCTGGGCATCGCTGGCCAGGGTGATAGGCGCCTCGTCGTTGGACAGATCGACGGCGGTGTTCTCCACGTCCGTCGGGCTCGGCAGGTAGCGAGTCACGGCGTCCAGCAGGAGCTGCACGCCCTTGTTCTTGTACGCCGAGCCCAGGAAGACCGGCGTGAGCTCGAGGGAGAGGGTGCCGAGCCGGACGGCGTCGTGGATCAGCTCCTCGGTGACCTTCTCCTCGAGGATGGCCTCGGTGAGATCGTCGGAGAACATGGAGACGGCATCCAGCATGTTTTCGCGGGCCGCCTCGGCCTCGGCGAGCAGCGCCTCGGGAACCTCGCTCTCGCGGACGTTCTCTCCGGCGTCTCCCTCGAAGGTACAAGCCTTCATGCTCACCAGGTCCACCACACCCGCGTGTTCTCCCTCGAGACCGATGGGAATCTGCATGAGCACGGCGTTGTGACGGAGCTTGTCGCGCAGCTGCTGGCAGACCCGGCTCGGGTTCGCGCCCGAGCGATCGAGCTTGTTGATGAAGGCAACCCTCGGAACCTTGTAGCGCCGCATCTGTCGATCGACGGTCATCGACTGGGACTGCACGCCCGCCACGCCGCAGAGCACGAGCACCGCTCCGTCGAGGACGCGCAGCGAGCGCTCCACCTCGATGGTGAAATCCACGTGACCCGGAGTATCGATGATGTTGATGTGGTGGTCGTTCCACTCGCAGTGGGTGGAGGCGGAGGTGATGGTGATGCCACGCTCGCGCTCGAGGTCCATCCAGTCCATGGTGGCGCCGGCGCCGTCCTTGCCGCGCACCTCCTTGATGCGGTGGATCCGGTTCGTGTAGAAGAGGATGCGCTCGGTGAGGGTGGTCTTGCCCGAGTCGATGTGGGCGCTGATCCCGATGTTCCGCGTCTTTTCGATCTGGTGCACCATGTTCACCACCTCAGACCGGCCTCGCTGCCTCGGCCGTCTGCTGGGTTGCGGCCCGGGCCCGCCCCGGTCCCGCCCTTCGCTCCCGCCCTCCGGGCCGCTCCGCGGTTCCGGTCGGAGTGTCTTCGTCCGTCTCGGGGGTCGCCCGCCTTGGTGGCTGGGCTCTTCGGAAGAGAAGGCCGCGCAGATTAGCGGATCCCCGGGGGAATCCCAACGAGCCCAGTCGGACGCTGGCTGAGCGCGAAGGCCCACCTCCGCTGGACCACCCGTCAGACCCCGCCCGCTGCCTACGGGCGCAGCCCGCAGCCTATTGTAGCCTTTCCCCAACGCGGAGCCCCGATCCCTCGGCCGGAACCTTGCCCCCGCTGCCGAGCCGGACACGCCCCACCTCCAGGCGGCCGCCCCGGGCGGCCATCACCAGGCGACCCTCCCGGAAGTCCAGCAGAGTGCCCGGGAGCTCGGAGCCCTCCCCGGACCCGAGCCGGCAGTCATACAGACGCACGACCTCGCCCTCGCGTCGGGCGTGGGCCCCCGGCTGGGGGTCGCAGCCGCGCACCAGACGGTCGAGCTCCACCGCGCTGCGCGACCAATCGAGGCGCGCCACCTCGTCGTCCACCAGCCCCTGGAAGGTGGCGCACGACTCGTCCTGGGCCACCGGCTTGGCCCGGCTCTCCGCCACCAGATCCACCGCAGCGAGCATCGCCTCGATGCCCAGCGCATAGAGCGCGCGGAAGTACAGGCTGCCCGCCGTGTCCGTGGGCTCGATGCCGACCCCGCCGCGTTGCACCACGATGGGTCCGGTGTCGATGCCAGCGTCGGGCTGGAAGATGGTGACCCCGGACTCCCGCTCGCCCAGGATGATCTGCCAGGCCAGCGCCGCGCCGCCGCGGAAGCGCGGCAGCAGGGAAGGATGGAAGCAGAGCGAGCCGAAGCGCGGGGCCTCCACGATCTCCGGCGGCAGGATCACCGTGGTGAAGGGCAGCACGTTGAGGTCCGCCCCGAGGCGGAGGTACTCGTTTACGAGCTCCGGGATCGCCTCGCCCCGGCGCCGGAAGCGGGGGTGGCGGAAGAGTCGGAGGCCGCGAGCCTCGGCCTCGTCGGCCAGGGGCTCGGGACGCGCGCCGTCGGGGGGAGCGAAAACACCCACGATCTCGTGGCCCGCGTCGGCGAGGCCGGCGAGCACCTCGCGCGCGAAGGCAGCCTGGCCGAAGAGGGCGATGCGCAACGCCATGCGCCTAGCCTACCGCACCCGCCGCCGGTCAGCGGGTGCACGAGCGGTCGCCCACCGGCCCTCGGGACCGGGCGGGCACGCCGTACGCCCTCGTGTGGTCGGGGAGGTCGTGGGTCACCAGCGAGCGGGCGCCCACCACACAGTGGTCGCCGACCGTGACGCCCCGCATCACCGTCACGTCCGAGGCAACCCAGACGTGATCACCGATCCGTACCGGTGCAACGCGCTCGGGCGTCGCGTCGTCGAAGTCGTGCTGGTCGGCGTCGTAGACCCGGCTGCCCGGGCCGATCATGGAGCGGCGGCCCACCCGCACCTCCCGCTTGGCCGAGAGCAGGGCGCCGTTCAGGAAGGCCTCGGGGGCGAGCTCGATGCGCGCGCCGGCGAAGGCCACCAGACGCACGGGGCCCACGTCCGAGCGCAGCCACACCCCCTCCCCCACCCGCACCTCCGCGCCGGGCTCCAGAGTGAAGACCACGCCGCCCCGCCGGCGCTCGGTGACCGCACCCGCGCCGATCTCGAGGCGCGCACCGGGCTGCAGGCGGAACTCGGCGCTGGCGAAGTTGGTGCTGGCCTCCGGGTGGATGGACAAGCCCGGATGACGCCAGCGAAGCCCCGCGAGGCGCACCCGATCGACGGTCTGGATGGCACGCAGCAGCCACAGGACGAGAAGCCGTCCCAGCGGGCCCGGGCCGCGCACCCGCGACGCCGACGCCTCAGGGGGCGTTCTGGCCCTCGCGCAGGCGGAAGGTGATGAAGCCGTGGGTGGGGTCGTAGGGCGAGAGGCCGACCTGCACGCGGTCCCCCGGGATCACCCGGATCCGGAAGCGGCGCATGCGTCCGGAGAGCTGCGCCGTCACCGTCTGGCCGGACTCGAGTGTGATCTGGTAGCGCCCGCCGCCGAGGATCCTGTCCACGGCTCCGGTCGCTTGAATCAGATCGTCTCGCGCCAAACGGTCGGCCTCCGTCCGGGAGCCGCGCTCGGGCCCGGTGGGTCCAGGGCATTGGGAGAACGGGGGCACGAGCGGCACCCAGAAGCGAAAACGCTAGCACGCGCCCCCCTGCCCGCCAGCGAGTATTTACTGTACGTACGGCCAATAAGGGACGGACACCCCGTTGGGTCTTGCGAAGACCGCCTCCCGCCCGCAGCGCCGCCGCGCGCGACGCCGGGGAGCGCGAGTGACCACCGCCGATCGAGCCCAGGATCTGAAAGGCGGGCGCATCGCCGGGCCCTCGGTTTTCCGGCTGGTCGCCAACCCCGCGCAGTTCGACGAGAAGCCGCCTTCCCTGCGCAAGGGACCCGAGCACGCGCAGCACACCGAGGAAGTGCTCCTGGAGATGGGGCTGGAGTGGGATGCGCCCGGGATCCGCGAGGCGAACTCGGGTCCGACTCAACGAGAGATCACCGTGTCTCGAGAATCTGTACCAGAACCTGTTCATGCAGGGCTAGAATTGCCCATCCGATTCACCCAGAGAGCCCGCCGCCGAGGGCAAGAGGAAGGGAGGGTTTGGCCGTGCCGGCTCCGACCAGACTGCAGTCCAAGAGCATCCATCACGTTGCGTACACGACCCGTGACGCAGAAGCAACCTACGAGTTCTACGTCAAGAAGCTGGGAATGGCGCTGCTTCGTACGGAAAACCACCGGCAGGGAGATGGCTACTTCAGGCACTTCTTTTTCGGCGTGGGAGGCGGTGAGGCCATCGCCTTCTTCGAGCTCCAGGGCGTCGGAGAGGAGCCGGACTTCAAGACCGAGATCTCGACCGGCCTGGGTCTCCCTCCCTGGGCGAACCACATCGCCTTCCGTCTGGACACGCTCGAAGAACTCGAGGCCATGACGAAGCGAATGCACGAGCACGGCATCGAGGACATCCTTCAGATCGACCACGGCTGGTGCACTTCCATCTACACCCTCGACCCCAACGGCATCATGGTGGAATTCTGCGTCACGACGGACGCCGACGAGTTCGAACAGACCGAGGAAGAAGCCCTGCGACGGCTCCGCCTGCCGGTTTCCGAGTTCGCCGAAGAAGAGCGCAAGGAAGCCTCCGTGGCGAAGCGCGTCTGAGGTCGCCCTCCCCCTTGGATTCCATCGAAAGACGCTTCGTCTCGCTTCCCTCGCCCACCGCGGGCCGCAACGGCGTCGGTTACATGCCCACGCAAGGAATCTACCACCGTGAGAAGGGCACCCGGCCTCGAACGGCGATCATCGCCACGCACTACAACGTGGACTTCTCCGAGCACTACATGGCCGAGCGCATGGCCGCCCGGGGCTACGGATTCCTCGGCTGGAACACACGCTTCCGGGGCATCGAGCACTACTTCACCCTGGAACATGCACTCGTGGACGTCGGCGTAGGCGTGCGCTGGCTTCGCGAAGAGGCGGGGGCCGAGACCGTCGTGCTTCTCGGAAACTCGGGCGGCGGCTCCCTGATGGCGTCGTACCAGTCGCAGGCGGTCGAGCCCAACCTCGAGCCCCTGCTCGGCGTCCCCGTGCCGGACGCGGCGATGGAGCTGCTCCCCGCCGACCTCTACGTGTCGACCAATGCGCACCCCGGACGACCCGAGGTGCTCACCGACTGGTTCGACCCCTCCGTTACCGATGAGAGCGATCCCACCTCGGTGGATCCCTCGCTCGACATGTACAACCCGGACAACGGGCCGCCCTACTCCGCGGAGTTCCTGGAGCGCTATCGAGCGGCCCAGGTGGCGCGCAATCACCGCATCACCGCATGGGCGCTCGAGGAGCTGGAGCGCGTCCGGGCCGCGGGGTGCATCGATCGCATCTTCAACCTGCACCGGGCCTGGGCGGATCCCCGCTATCTCGACCCAAGTCTCGACCCCAACGATCGGGAAATCGGGGTCTGCTATCTGGGTCCCCCGAAGTTCTTCAACTACAGCCCCTACGGCATCGGCTGCTCGAATTCGATCCGCACGTGGCTCTCCATGTGGAGCCTCGAGTACTCACAGTGCCGGGCGATTCCCCACCTCCAACGGATCCGGGTGCCCTCGCTCGTCGTCCAGAGCATGGCGGACACGGGCGTCTTTCCCGTGGACGCGCACACGATCCACGACCATCTGGCCGCAGAGGACAAGAGGCTGGAGCTCGTCCCGGGCGATCACTATCTGCTGAAGCCGGAGAGCGCGCGCGGCGACGTGGTGGACCTGGTCACCGGCTGGCTCCAGGATCGGGGGGCCTGAGGTCGCCACCTGGGCGGCGAGAGCGGATCCTCGCCCGATCAGCCAGCCAGCCGCTCGCGCCCCCTCTTCAATTCAAGAGGAGAGTCAATTCAGCTGCGAATCGATCGCAGGTCGAAGCGGGGCTCGTCGTCCGCGCAGCAGCGCGCTCCACGATCTCGATCTGCCGCGGGCTGGTGAAGGGCCCGTAGTCGATCCGCGCTTCCGGGCCGCCCGGCCCGGTCCGCAGCGCCTCCATCCGCTCGACCAGCTTGCGTTGAAACTCCTCGGCCACGACCTGCTCGACGTAGATCCGCTCGATGGACATGCAGACCTGGCCGGTCATCAGGCAGGCACCCCAGGCGGCGGCGCGCGCGGCACGGTCCAGGTGAGCCGGGTCCGCGACGGTCATGATCGCGATCCCTCCAGAGGATCGGTGGTCGAGTCTTCGCGGCCAAGCTGCCGCTCGGCGAAGGCCTTGGCCCAGACAGAGTCCGTCTTGCCTGAGGGCGTCCGCTGGATGTCCGTGAGCAGGAGACCCCGGGGAACCTTGTAGCCGGCCAGGTGGCTCCGACAATGATCCTGGACCTCCTGGAGAGAGAGCGTGTCGTTCGCGTCGTGCAGGGTGACGAGCGCCACGATGCGCTGCTGCCAGGTCGGATCCGACACCCCCACCACGACGGCCTGGCGCACGGCCGGATGCTCGGCGATCACCCGCTCCACCTCGTCGGGGAAGACTTTCTCCCCACCGGAGTTGATGCACTGGGAGCCGCGTCCCAGCAGCGTAATGGTCGAG
>JBDLIK010000123.1:0-8400 GCA_039714895.1 Myxococcota bacterium
GCGCTTCATCGACGTCGGGCGCCTCACCCGGGGCCATTGAGCCGCCTCGCAGGCCTCGCGCTCGTCGCCATCGGGATGATGGCCCCGGTCACCATGCCCGTGCCCGTGCTGCGCGAGCTCGTCCAGGGCCGCTTCGACGTCTCGGAGCTTCAGACGTCGCTCTTCATGTCGATCAACATGGTGGGGGCGCTGCTGGCCGCGCCCCTGGCGGGAGTGCTGGCGGACCGTCTGGGTCGGCGCCGGAGTCTGCTGGTCGGGGGCCTCGTGGCGGACGCCGCCTGCTTCCTGGCGCTCACGGCACCGGTCCCCTTCGGTGTCTTCCTCGGGATCCGCTTCCTGGAGGGCTGCAGCCACATCGTCGCGCTCTCGATGCTGCTGAGCCTCGCCTCCCAGGCGCTGCCCCGGGACCGACGCGGGCGGGCCATGGGACTGGTGGGGGGCAGCATGATGCTCGGGGTCGCGCTCGGCGCACCCCTGGGAGGGCTCCTGGGTGGAAGCGTCGCCGTGCGCCCCCTCCAGGTAGGAGCCGGGATGCTGCTGCTGTGCGCGGCCCTCGCCTTCGGCTTCGCCCGGGAGGTGGGCGGAAGAGAGGAGCAGCCCGGCTTCGGCGAGATCGTGCGGAGCCTGCGCACGCATCCGGCCATTGCGGTGCCCCTGGCCTTCGCCTTCGCGGACCGATTCACGGTGGGATTCTTCACCACCACCCTTTCGCTCTACGCAAGTCGGATCCATGGTCTGCGTCCGGAACAGATCGGTCTGCTCATCGCCGTCTTCATGATCCCCTTCGCGCTGCTCTCCTATCCCTTCGGACGGCTGGCCGAGAGGCGATCGCAGGTCGCGCTGCTGTGCGGCGGGAGCGTGCTCTACGGGATCGGCACGGCCGGGGTGGGGTTCGTGTCCCCACCGGTCCTCCAGGGGCTCATGTTCGCCATCGGGATCACCGCGGCGGTGATGTTCGTCCCTTCGATGCTGATGACCACCCAGCTCGCTCCCGAGAGCATCCGCACCACGGCCCTCGGCGCCTTCAACGCCGCCGGATCCCTGGGCTTCATCGTCGGTCCGCTGGCGGGTGGCGCCATCAGCCAGGCGGTCGCCGAGCGGCTGGACTGGCTCACCGGATATCGGGTGGCCTTCCTCTCTGCCGGGGCGAGCGAGCTGCTCTGCGTGGCGGTGGCGCTACCCATCCTGCTCTGCCTGCGCCGGGCCGGCCGGGTGCGCTAGAGGGGAAGTCCGCCTGCTGCCCCGGAGACACTCCCGGTGCGCGTGTAGGCCTCGATGGCCCGCTGGGCGATGCGCCACTGGTGGACCTCGTCGGGGCCGTCGGCAAAGCGCGCCCAGCGCGCCTGGGTGGCCATCTGGGCCAGGGGCGTGTCCGTCGAGTAGCCGAGCGCCCCGTGCACCTGGATGGCCCGGTCGATGATGCGACCCAGCGCGCCCGCTACGAAGTGCTTGGCCATCGACACCTCGCTCTTGAAGTCCTCGCCGGCGTCGATCTTGTAGGCGGCGTGGAGCACCATGAGCTTGGACTGGTAGAGCTCCATGGTGCTGTCGGCGATCATCCACTGGATTCCCTGCTTCTCGCCGAGCAGCGAGCCGTGGGCGTAGCGCTTCATGGCCCGGTCGATGGTCATCTCGAGGGCGATCTCCGCCTGGCCGATCCAGCGCATGCAGTGGGCGAGGCGCGCGGGTCCCAGGCGGTACTGGCCGAGGCGGTGGCCCTGACCGCGCCCGCCGAGCAGGTTCTCCTTGGGGACCCGCAGGTCCGTGATGCGGATCTCGCAGTGGTTGTGGCTGCCGCTCATGGTGTGGACGTCGCGCACCACTTCCCAGCCCTCTGAGGGGATGTCCACCAGGAACGCGGAGTTGACGGCCTGGGGGACCTCCGGAGCCTCCTCGGTGCGCGCGATCAGGATCGCGAACTGCGCCCCGGTGGCGCCGGAGATGAACCACTTGTGGCCGTTGATCAGCCAGTGGTCGTCCTTCTCCTCGGCATGGGTCTGGATCAGGGTGGGGTCCGAGCCCGCCACATCCGGCTCCGTCATCGCGAAGCAGGAGCGCGCGCGGCCCTCGCAGAGCGGCTTCAGGTACTTCTCCTTCTGCCCCGGCGTCGCCCAGTGGTGGAGGGTGTGCATGTTGCCCTCGTCGGGCGCCTGAGCGTTCATCGCGAAGGCGCCGAAGCGGGTCTTGGCCGCCTCGGCGGAGACCGCCGCCATGGCCACGTGCCCGAGCCCCATGCCGCCGTACTCCTCGGGCATGTGGGGCAGCCAGAGGCCCCACTCCTGGGCGGCCTTGCGCATGGCGATCACCTGTTCGACGAGAACCTTGCGATCGCCCTCGTGGCTCTCGATCTCCTTCTCGGCCGGACGCACCACCTGATCGCAGAACTCGCGTACCTTGGTGCGGACGAACTCGACGTCCTCGGGAAAGCTGAAGTCGATGGCCATGGTGCCTCCAATTCTGAGTCGATGGAGAGAACTGAGTCGATGGAGAGAAAGCGGGGCCGCCATCAGGCTAGCGGGCCGTGCTCCCCGCCGCTGGCTCCGCCGTCTGATGATAGATGCCGAGGTCGGCCCGCCGCGTCCGCCACCAGTAACGCAGGGTCGTGCCGGACCAGTTGTTGGTGATCATCCCGTCCTCGTTCTTGTACCAGCTCTTGCCGGTGCTCGCCCAGACGGTGCGCGCGAGTTCCTCCTGAAGTCGTCGATTGTACGATTCCATCACGTCGCTGCGCAGATCGATGGAGCGAAGCCGGCGGGAGAAGAGCTGCTGGATGCAGTCGAGGATGTAATGCGTCTGGCATTCGATCATGAAGATGATCGAGTTGTGCCCGAGGTTCGTGTTGGGGCCGTACATCATGAAGAAGTTCGGGAAGCCGGGCACCGTCAGCCCCAGATACGCCCGGGCACCCTCCTTCCACTCGTCGTGCAGGGTCCTGCCTCCGGCGCCTTCGATCACCATGGGCACCAGGAAGTCCGTGGACTGGAAGCCGGTGGCGAGGATCAGGACGTCCAGGGGGTGGTGGTCTCCGGCCTCGCAGAGCACGCCGTCCGGAAGGACACGCTCGATGCCGCGGGTCACGACCTCGACGTTGTCGCGCTCCAGGGCCTCGTAGTAGTCGTCGGAGATCAGGATGCGCTTGCCCCCGATGGGATAGTCGGGCACCAGGGCATCCTGGAGCGCGGCGTCCGAGATCTGTTCGCGCATGCTCTTCTCGGCGAGCTGACCGATGCGCCTGGAGAGGAAGCGATTCTTCCTGAAGACCGGCCAGCGCAGCTCGTGCTGCGCCCAGATCCACCAGCGGTACAGACGTGCCAGCCAGGGGAAGCGTGCGAAGCGGCGCTTCTCCTCCTCGCGGTAGGCGCGGTCGAAGCGGGGGATCATCCAGTTGGCGCTGCGCTGGAAGACGAGGAGGCGCTCTGCCTTCGGAGCGATCTGGGGGATGAACTGGATGGCGCTGGCGGCGTTGCCCAGCACACCCACGCGCCGCCCCTCCAGGGACACGTCGGGATCCCAGCGGGCCGAGTGGAAGCACGGCCCCTGGAAGCCGTCGAGGCCCGGAATCTCGGGGATGGCGGGGCGATTGAGCTGGCCCACACCGCTCACCAGGACATCGGCGGTCGCCTCCTCACCGGTCTGGGTCCGGAGCTGCCAGCGTCCCTGGGCGGCGTCGAACCGAGCCCCCACCACCTCCGTCGAGAGGCGCAGGTGGGGCTCGAGGCCGTACTTCCGCACGCAGTGCTCGAGGTAGCCGAGGATCTCGGGCTGCGGAGCCCACTTCCGCGACCAATCGGTCTTCTGCTCGAAGGAGAAGCAGTAGGAGAACGCCGGGGTATCGCAGGCGGCGCCCGGATAGACGTTGTCTCGCCAGGTCCCCCCCACCCGGTCCGCCTTCTCGAAGATCGTGAAGGAGTCGATCCCGGCCCGCTTGAGCTGGATCCCGAGGCAGACCCCCGAGAAACCCGAGCCGATGATGGCGATCTGGCGACTCGAATCTCCCGAAGTGGACGTCCGCACGGGGTCTCCTCGCTCGGCTCTCAGCAGGATACGGCCCCCGACGATCGCGCGCCCGGCGGCTCTCTCGTAGGCTTCTCGGATCCGCTCACGCGGACGAAAGGGAGGTGCGCCATGGCCAGGAAGCGTCCCAATCGGGCCGAAGGACGGGTGGTGACCCTCGAGCACGTCTCGAAGGTGCTGGCCGAAAACCCCCTCGGCGATCCCCACGGTCGCAAGCTGCACGTCTGGCTCCCACCGCAGTACGACCAGGAGACGTCGCGAGGCCGCGGGCGGCGCTTCCCGGTGCTCTTCGACCTGGTGGGATACACGGGCTCTGGCGCATCCCACCTCGCCTGGCGCGGCTTCGACGAGAACCTCCCCGAGCGGGCGGCACGCCTCATCCACCAGCGCCGCATGAGCCCCTGCATCCTGGTATTCCCGGACTGCTTCACGGCGCTGGGGGGCAACCAGTACATCAACTCCCCGGCCATCGGGCGCTACGCGGATTACCTCACCCGCGAGCTCGTTCCCCTCGTGGATGGCGAGTTCAGGACCCTGGCATCGCGCGATCATCGCGGCTGCTTCGGCAAATCCTCCGGGGGCTACGGCTCGATGCTCCACGGCATGAAGTACCCGCGCACCTGGGGAGCCATCGCCAACCACTCCGGAGACGCCTACTTCGATTTCGTCTACCGCTCCGACTGGCCGAACACGTTGAACGAGCTCGCCAAGCACGCTCGGCCACGGCGCCGGGCCGGGGCACTGGACGTGCGAAAGGCCGCTCGCGAGGCGCAGAAAGATGGCCGCGTGCGCCGCTTCCTGGAGCACGTCTGGAAGCGCGAGAAGCTCACGGGTGCGGAAGTCCACGCTCTCATGAACCTCTGCATGGCGGCCAGCTACGACCCGGACCCCAGCAGTGAGCTCGGTTTTCGCTTGCCCTTCGATCTCGAGACGGGGGAGCTCATCGAGGAGCGCTGGCGACGCTGGCTGGCCCACGACCCGGTACGCCTGGTGGCCCGCCATCGCCGCAATCTCGCGTCCCTGCGCGGAATCTGGATCGACTGCGGCTGGCGCGATCAGTACCAGATCCACTACGGCGCCCGGATCCTCTCGAGGCGCCTCCGGGAGCACCGTGTGCCCCACGTCTATGAAGAGTTCGACGACGACCACTCGGGCATCGACTACCGGATGGAGCGGAGCCTGCCGTACCTGATGCGGGCTCTCCGCTGACTGCGCGGGCTGCGGGCTTCGCCCGCAGCCAACGACCTTGCCTCTACGGCGAATCAGTCGTGCGCCGCTTCGCTCGCTTCTGCTTCTTTTCGAGCACCGACTGGCGGGCGCTTTGGAGGATTCCGTCGCGGCGCCACATGTAGCAGGAGTCGGGAAAGCCTCCGAGGGTTGCGACGGCGGGGCCACCGCCGACCCGGAGCGCCGCGCCCGAGCGAGCCATGGCGAACCAGCGGTCGGCGATGGAGGCCATCACCTGGATGTGGCCCGGCGCGAGCTGGAGCAGGGCATCCCGCAGGAGCCCGGCACCCTCGTCCCCGCCCAGGGCGGCGAAGACCCGGCGGGCCATCCCCGGCACGACCGGCTCCCCCACCAGGGATGTGAGGCGCTCCGTGGGGTCGCTCCAGGCGGCGCTGGCCAGGGTTGCAGAGTCGCGGGTGCGCTCGGCCGCGTCGAGGCGGGTCAGCTTGAGCGACGGCATCTCCACCCGTGCAAAGAGCCGCACCTCGTCATGGCGGGCGAGACGCTCGAGAGGCTGAGACACCTGCCCGGCCCGAGCGTGGAAGTCGTGGAGCTGGACCGCGTACTCGAGCCCACCGTCCCCGGCCTCGAAGCCCTCCACGAAGGAGCTGCACTGGAACACCCGCTCGCCGGGCTCCCGGGTGGGCGCGCCCAGGCGCGCCTCGCGCTCGAGGCCGCGGGGGAGCGCGGATCCCATCAGCTGCAGCAGGATGAGCAGATGCGAGCAGCCGAGGGCTCCCCCGAAGACCTGGCCCAGCCGCCTGGGAAATCCGACGTCGAGGCACTCGCCCACGAGCTCCTGCAGCCGGGGAGCCGGGTCCCGGCAGCACTCTCCTCCCGTCGCGGAGGAGGGCTCGATGGCGACGAAGGGCTGCGCGACCGAGATCGACTCGAGGCGTCGCGACGCGGGCTCGAAGTCCACCCGCACGGTCATCAGGTGGATGATTCCGGCGGGCTGCAGCCTCTGGCTCATGGGTACGAAGCCGGATTTTCGCAGATCCACCACGTCGCCCCGGGCCCGCCAGCGGCCGCCGGCCTCGGCGCTGACGACGACGGTGAGTGATCTCGTGTGGAGGGGGTGGCCGCTGATGGGGATCTGCAAGAGGAGCTCCTTCAGGCTGACGCGCCCAGGCTAACGCAGCCACGCCTGGCATGAGAGGATGTATGCTCCGGTGACGGGAGGACTCCATGTCCGACGAAATCTCCGACGTAGCCAAGGAGCTCCGACGGCTTCGCGAGCGCAGCGACCCGGTGAGCGAGGCCAGCCGCGAGGTGCTCCCGTACGCACGGCGCGTGATCGACACCCTGGGCGCGCTGCGTTCCCTCGTCACCGACAGCACCCCCACCGGCCAGCTCGAGAGCGATCTCTCCGTCGTCCACGGCCTCGTCTCGGCGCTGATCGGCGGCGGGAAGGCGAGCCCGCTGATCGAGAGCCTGCCCCGCATCCGGCGCGCCGTCGCCACCGACGTCGAGGCCGCCTACCAGAAGGATCCCTCGGCCACCAGCTACGGTCAGGTCATCGCCGCCTACCCCTCGGTACTCGCCGTCACCACCTATCGGATCGCGCACCGCTTCTATGAGCTCGACGAGAAGGTGGTCGCCCGCATCATGAGCGAGGACGCCCACAGCCGCACCGGCATCGACATCCACCCCGGTGCCACCATCGGCGAGTTCTTCTTCATCGATCACGGCACCGGCGTGGTGATCGGGGAAACCTGCGTGATCGGCGGTCGGGTGAAGCTCTATCATGGGGTCACGCTCGGAGCCTTTTCCAACAAGGAGGGCCGCCAGGACGCCGGAAAGCAGCGTCATCCGACGCTGAGTGAGGACGTCACCATCTACCCGAACGCCACCATCCTCGGCGGCGAGACGGTCATCGGCGAGGGGTCGGTGATCGGGGGCAACGTGTGGCTCACCGAGTCCGTGCCTCCCTACACGAACGTCACCATCGATTCCCCGACGCTGCAGCTGCGCCAGAAGCCCATCCCCGAGTTCGGCGAGGGAATCTGACGGATCGCCAGGGAGCCTTCTCGTATCCCCGCTACCGGCGCTACTGGCTGGCGAGCGTGGCGTTCGTGATCTCCATGCAGTTCCGCTTCATCGCGAGCGGCTGGCTGGTGTACGAGATCACCGACTCGCCCTTCTGGCTGGGGGTGCCGGGGATCCTCTCGGCGCTGGTGACGATCCTGCTGACGGTGCCGGCGGGGGCGCTCGCCGACCGCATGGACAACCAGCGACTGCTGGTGGGGGGCCGGGCAGCGACAGGGCTGGCCCACCTGGGCCTCGCACTGCTCTGCGTCACCGGGCGGGTCGAGCTCTCCTGGGTCCTGGTGTGGGCCGTCGTGGTCGGAGCCCTCGCCGCGCTGACGAGCCCGGCCCAGAACGCCATGCTGCCGCGGCTGGTGGATCGCAGCGCCATGGCGAGCGCGGTGGCGCTCAACACCGCGGTCTGGAACTCCATGCGCATCGTCGGACCCGCCCTGGCGGGACTGGTGATCGCAGCGGTGGGAATCGGCGAGGCCTTCTTCGTCACTGCCGGCGGCTATGCGATCTCGACTCTGCTGGTGGCGAGCCTCCGCCTGGAACCCCTGGAGCGGGAAGAGGAGCGTCCCGAGCATTCGGGAATGTGGGCCGGGGTGCGCTACGTCCTCTCGCAGCCGGTGTTCCTGGCCATCATTGGTCTCTCCTTCTTCACCTCGCTGTTCGGACGCTCCTACGTGGTACTCCTGCCGGTGTTCGCAGAGGAGATCCTGCAGGTCGGGGTGCGCGGTTTCGGCTTCCTGGAGGCGGCCGCAGGGGTGGGGGCCCTGCTCGGAACGCTCTCCATCACCCGCGTCCCGGTGGGCCGTCACACCGGATCGGCCATGATCGGTGCCGCGCTGCTCTTCGGACTGTGGATCAGCGCCTTCGCCGGCAGCCGCTCCATGCCTCTGTCGATGGCGCTGCTCTTCGCCGGCGGCTTCTGCGGCTCGATCTACCTGAACCTCGGCATGACCGCCCTGCAGCTCCTGGTGCCCCCCGCCCTGCGCGGCCGGGTGATGGGGGTGTGGGGGCTCACCTGGTTCTTGGCCTCGGCCGGCGGCTTCGAGCACACCCTCTACGGGGTGTTCGACAGCGCCGCGGACCTGGGGCTGGTGGCCGAATATCTCTACAACAACA
>JBDLIK010000124.1:0-8372 GCA_039714895.1 Myxococcota bacterium
GTCCATCTCCATCACCCTGCCTCGAGAGCAAGGGGCGTGCCGGCGCAGCAGCGTGCGTGGCGCGTCCTGCCTCGCCTGCTGGGGCCGTCCGCCTCACGTGCGACGCCATCCGCCTCGAAGCCGTTCCCAGCGGCGTCCTGAGCAGCCCGTCCACCGAGCCGGACGGAACGCAACTTGCAAACTCCGAGGGCGTCCCTGCCACAGGAAAAAGGAGGCATCGACGTGCAGCGCATCTTCTGGCTCGGAGTCGCGGTCGGGGTGCTCGTCGCGGGGTTGGCCGCGCCCGCTCCCGCGCGCGCGCAGGAACCCCAGGACGCCCAGGACTGTCCGGACGCCTGGTTCCCCGACATTCGCTGCGGCCGTTCCGGCCGCCCCGCTGGCTTCGAGCAGCCCATGGTGCAGCCGTATCTCTTCGAGGACCCCTTCGTCACCACGAACCTCACGGGGGTCTTCATGTGGCAGGAGTTCCCCCAGAGCTCGGCCCTGCAGGGAGGGGAGCTGTTTGCCGCGGCCGTGCAGGCGCGCGTGGCCCTCACCGACCGGATCGCCCTCATCGCCACCAAGGACGGCCGGGTGTGGTCGAGACCCGACAACTCCCTGATCCGGCACCAGGACGGCTGGATGAACCTGGCGGCCGGTCTCAAGTACGCGTGGATCCAGGACCGGGAGCGCAACCTGTTCGTGTCTCCCATGCTGCGCCTCGAGGTCTCCACCGGCAGCTCGGACATCCTCGAAGGGGGCAGCGGCTATCAGTTCCTGCCCTCCGTGGCGGCGGCCTGGGGCCGGGAAGACCTCCACCTGATCGGCGACCTGGGAGCACGCATCCCCACCGATGGAGGCTCGTACACCACCAACCTCTTCTACCACCTCTACGCCGACTACCAGGTGGCCGAGCGCTTCCAGCCCTTCGCCCAGCTCTCGGGCATCCACTACATCGACGACGGCGACGGCAAGCGCAAGGTGAAGAGCCTGCGCGGCGCGCCCGACCTCCCCCTCAACGTGGTCCAGCAGGCGACGGGGTCGGGCCCCTTCGAAGGGGGAGATCTGCAGAACTTCGGATCGAGGGGGGTGGACGGCAACGACGTCCTCACGGCCGCCCTCGGCTTCCACGTCCCGATCAATCCCCACCTGACCTTCAGCCTGGCCTACCAGCGCCCGATCACCAGCCGCAAGGACCTGCTGAAGCAGCGGGTGACGGCGGCGCTGCGGTGGGAGTACTAGGGGGCTGCGGGCAAGGCCCGCAGCCGTCGGCGGTGGCTTCACGTCAGCCTTGCCGTGCGCCGCTTCGCTCGCGGGTGGGCGGGCCCACGATCAGCCCGTTTCGACTTCGATGCCGACGACGTCGTCGCGCAGCACCCGCTCGTCGAGAAGCAGCTCCTCCTCCTCCTCCATGTCCCGGCGCAGCAGGCTCACCAGGTCCAGCAGGTTGGTGGCCACCAGCGTCGGTGGACGAGCCGCATCCCGGAGCTTCGCGATGGCATCCTCCAGCAGATCCCGCTGCTCCCGGTGGTCCTGGGCGAGGTGGGCGGCCCGCTCTTCGCCCCAGGCGTCGGCGTCCTGGAGCGCGGGCGCCAGGTATCGATCCTCCCAGCGCATGTGCTCGAAGAGGGTGGTGATGAACGCCTCCGCCTCTCGACGCAGCGGACCCGCCCGCCCCCGCTCTCCGGCGCGCACCCGCTTCGCCTCACCCTCCAGGACATCGAGCAGCTGCCGAAGCGCAACGTGATCCGAGAGCACACGCTCGCGAACGTGGCTGGGTTCCATGGCCTGCCTCCTCGAGGTGAGGGGATGCAAGAAGCACGCCTAGCGTGAGCGGCCCGCAGAGACTGTGGCGCGACGCCGCGTCTGCGTCCAGATCCGCCCCATCTCCGGCGCCCCGACCGCCTCCTGCGCTTCGTCGACGGGTGCTGCTGGCACGAGACGTGCAGTCCCTCCAGCTGGAGACGGGAGGACGCATGGATCGGCAAGCCCGGGACGTCATGGAGACCCACGTGATCACGGTATCACCCGAGCTGCCGCTGCTCGATCTGCACCGCGTGTTCGTCGAGGAAGAGATTCACGGGGCCCCGGTGGTGGACGAAACCGGACGCGTGCTGGGAATCGTCTCCAGCGCCGATCTGCTGCGGGCGGTGGACGACGAGGGAGCGACCCATTCCGGGCCGCCGCCCGCCTACCTGCGCGAGCTCTTCGAGGAGCGTGGCGGATTCGCCCTGCCCGACGAGCTACACGCCCGGCTGGAGGAGCTCTGCGTCTCGGACATCATGACATCTGGCGGTGTCACCGTGAGTCCCGAGACGCCCATCGACGAGGTGGCGAGCCAGATGCGGCGATACCGGATCCACCGGCTCCCGGTGGTCTCCGGAAGCCGCTTGGAGGGCATCGTCACCACCTTCGATCTGATCGCCCTGCTCGAGAAGGAGCCGGCCGCTCCCGGCGACGACTGACGCCTCAGTCGTCCTTGACGGTCAGCACCGAGCAGGGCGCCAGGCGCAGGGTCCGCTCGGCCACGCTCCCGAGCAGCACGTGCTTGAGTCCCGTGTGACCGCGGGTTCCCATCACCACCAGGTCGGCCCCGAGCTCTTCCGCCAGCTGCGAGATGGCGGCGGCGGCGGGCGCATCGCCGAGATGGGACTGGGCGCCGACCCCGGCATCCTCGGCGCGCTTCACAGCCTTCTGCAGCAGCCGGATGGATTCGTCGCGCGCCTGAGTCAGGATCGAGTCGGGGATCGAGAGCGCGTAGGGGTTGAAGATCGGGACCGGAAGGTCGATGCAGTGCACCACGTGGAGCTCCGCCCCAACCTGGCCGGCCAGCTCGATCGCCACCGTCAATGCATGCTCGGCGTTCTCGGAGAAGTCCGTGGCCGCCAGAATGGAGCGGATGGGCTTCACGTCGTCGCCTCCTCTGGCTGCCGACTGCCGCGCTCAGCCCGGCGATAGAGCGTCTTCCGATCGATGCCGAGCACCCGGGACGCGTGGACCTTGTTGCCCCCGGTGGTGGCGAGCACCTCGTCGATGTAGAGATCCTCCACCTCGCGCAGCGTGAGCTTCCGGTGTGCACAGGCTCGGATGAAGGTCCGCTCGCTGCCCTCGGCCTCCACACCCGAGCCCGATGAGAGCGGAAGATCCTCGAGCCCGATTTCCTCGGACTCGCACAGCGCCAGGGCGCGCTCGATCACGTTCTCGAGCTCGCGGGCGTTGCCTCGCCAGGTGCAGGTCATCAGGCGATCGAGGCCGGGGACGCTCAGGAAGTGCTTCTGCCCCTCGGAGTGCTTGCGCAGGAAGTGCTCGGCGAGGGCCGGGATGTCCTCGGGTCGCTCCCGGAGGGGCGGGATCTCGAGGGGGATGACGTTGAGGCGGTAGTAGAGATCCTCCCGGAAGCCGCCGTGCTCCATCTCCTTCGTGAGGTCCTTGTTCGTGGCGGCCACGATGCGGACGTCCACCTTGACGGACTGGGTGCCACCCACGGGACGGATCTCACGGTCCTGGAGCACCCGCAGCAGCTTGCTCTGCAGGCCCGGTCCCATGTCGCCGACCTCGTCCAGGAAGAGAGTACCCCCCGTAGCCTTCTCGAAGAGGCCGCGCTTGGTGGTGTGCGCTCCGGTGAAGGCCCCCCGGACGTGACCGAAGAGCTCGCTCTCCAGCAGCCCCTCCGGGATGGCCGTACAGTTGATGGGCAGGAAGGGTCGGTCCGCCCGCGGCCCGTGGAAGTGGATGGCCCGCGCCACCAGCTCCTTGCCGGTGCCGCTCTCACCGGTGATCAGGACACTGGCCTTGCTGTGAGCCACCTTGCGGATGAGGGCGAAGATTTCCCGCATGGCGGGACTCACGCCGACCATGTCCCCCAGGGAGCCGCTCTGGTCCACCGCGCGTCGCAGGCGCCGATTCTCGTCCTCGAGGGCCCGGCGCTCCAGCGCCCGCTCCACCGTGAACTGCACCACCTCCGGCTCGAAGGGCTTGGTGATGTAGTCGAAGGCGCCCGAGCGCATGGCCGACACCGCCGAGTCGATGCTGCCGAAGGCCGTCATCAGGATCACCGGAACCTCGGGCCGCAGCTTTCGCACGTCGGCCACCATCTCGATGCCCGAGCGGCCGGGCATCTTGATGTCCGAGAGCACCAGGTCGAACTCCGCCTCCGAGAGTCGCTCGAGGGCCTCGGCGGCGGAAGCCGCCTGCACGACCCGATACCCCTGCTCCTGGAACAGGGAGTCGAGCATCTCGCGCATGGCGAGATCGTCGTCGACCACGAGCAGCGAGCGCGCTTCCGTCATCATCTCCCAAGAGACTGGAGCAGGTTGCATGCCATCCAGAACGCCGCCAGAGTGCGCTTCTGGGGTCGATATGGGGAATTTTGCCACATACTGGGTCAGAAGGCCGCAAAGCAGCCAGGCTGCAGTCAGCCGTCCGAACCGGTCTGCTGCGGGTGGCGGGGAAAGAGCAGGCGGAACTCCGTGCCCTGACCCTCGCTGCTGGTTACCCGGATCGTGCCGCTGTGCTCGGTCACGATGCCGTGAACCACCGCCAGGCCCAGCCCGCTGCCCTCCCCCGCCGGCTTGGTGGTAAAGAAGGGATCGAAGACCCGGGGGAGCTTGGGGTCCGGGATGCCCACCCCGCTGTCCGCAACGCGCACCTCGACCTCGTCGTTCGGGTGCGGAGCCAGGCTCACCTCGAGACGGCCCCCCTCCGGCATGGCGTCCGCCGCGTTGAGGAAGAGGTTCAGAAACAGCTGCTGAAGCCGCTCGAAGTCCCCGTTGACGCTCGCCACTGGCTCGAACTGCTTCACCACCTCGATCCCGCACCGCCGGAACTTCTCGGACAGGAAGGAGAGGGTGTTCGTGAGGACGGCCTCGAGGTCCACCGCGCTGCGCGTGGCGCCGCTGGGCTGGGCCATGTGGAGCAGGCTCTGGATGATGCGCGAGATGCGGCTGATCTGCTGGCGGATCGTCTCCAGACGCCAGCGCCCCTTCTCGTCCGCCACCGAGGACTCGAGGAGCTTCGCGTGGCCCTGGATGACGCCCATGGGCGTGCCGATCTCGTGGGCCAGGCCCGCCACCAGGTGCCCGAGGGAGGCGAGGCGCTCGGCGGCCCACACCCGCTCGGTGGTCCGGCGCAGCTCGCTCGACTGTCGCTCGTAGTCGCGGGCGAGGCGGTGGCCCGTGCTCGCGAGCTCGCGGTTCAGGTACTCGAGGTCGCGCTCACGACGCTGGATGAAGGTCTCCATGGCGATGTGGGCATCGAAGAGCAGGAGCTTCTGGAGTGACGTCACGACCCGTTCGGCGCGGACAGGATCGTCGTGAGCCTCCTCGAAGATGAGCGGAGTCAACAGCGACAGGTAGAGCGCGTAGGCACCGAGGTACCAGCCCGGAGCGAGGCCGATCTCCTCGTGGATCTCCCCGATGCGCCGGCGGCCACGGACGTAGTCTGCGTCGATCACGGGGCCGGAGAGGCTCAGCAGGTATCGGCGCTGCTTGAGGAGCAGCCGCTCCTTCACCTCGGGATCGCTGAGAAGGCGTCGGGTCGGGGCAAAGGAGATCAGATGGCGATAGAAGGCGGTGACGAGGCCATCGGCGTGCTTCTCGAGCAGCGGGGCCAGGGCCGTCAGGGCCTCCCGATCGGCCTCGGTGTAGTCGAAGTATTCGAGCTGCTCCCGCACGACCGGGTCCATCCGGGAGAGCCTAGCCGGCTGGGGGCGAAGCCCGCACCCCGTAGCCGACAGCGAAGCGGCGCAGGCCCCCGGGCGACGTCAGGGGCACAAACGATGGCTGCGGGCGAAGCCCGCAGCCCCCCTAGTCCCCGCCGCCGTGATCGTCCAGGTAGGCCTCGCGCAGCAGCGCATCCTCGGCGCGCTCATGGGCGATCAGCCGCTCTGAGAACTCCGCGTAGGCTTCCCGGATCCCGGCCCAGCTGTCGGGGCAGACCACGGCTCCGAGCACCCGCTCCAGGATTTCGGCCAGACGCGAAGCCAGCTCGTCGTGCTCCTCTGCAACCCGCGTGGCGCGACGCGAGATTCGTGGCGCGGCCTCCACGGCGCGGCTCAGGATGCCGGAGCGGGCCTCCAGATCGAAGTGCTCCAGCAGCTCGCGACGCAGGGCGCTCAGGAGACTCACGACCCGCGTGTACGACGACTCGTCCTCTTCCCCCTTCTCGGCGACGTCCACGAGATCGTCGAGGGCCTGCTCCACCGCCGAGTGGCGCCGGAGCACGGTCTCGTGCGCGGCGGCCAAAGAGCGGAGGACACGCAGATCCACGGGACGTCCAACTCCCTTCTCTCCCCAGGCTCAGCTCGAGCAAGAGTCGTGCCAGAGCGGCTCCAGGTCCTTCATGCCCCCCGGGCGACGCCGGAGGCGAGCGCACTACCCCCCGGAGCGATTCGTGTGTACATTGGCCCCGACCGAGCGGCTCCCCACTGGCTTGCGAGGAGGGAGCCGCGCCGCGCCGGGCGGGGCGAGTGGCCCCGCCTGGGGTGCCGAACTGGGACGAGCTGCCCCGGCTCTGCGCGCCCGGCCGGCTGCGTCCGTGCAGCCGGGTGGTTCTGGGTACGCCGAGCGGGCCTGGGGGATGCGTGGCCCCGAAACGTGGGTCAGCCAGGAGCGCCGCACGGGCGCCGCACACGGTGAGCTCCGCCGACCTGCGCGAAGCGGGCCAGCGCCTTGGCATCGACGAGCTGCGTGCCGAGCAGGAGCAGGTGCTCCGCGAGGTGCTGGCGGGCCGCGACGTGCTGATGGTCCTGCCCACGGGTTTCGGAAAGTCCGCCTGCTACCAGATCCCCTCCCTGCTGCTGCCGCGCCCGGTGCTGGTCCTCTCCCCCCTGCTGGCGCTGCTGCGCGACCAGCACGAGAAGCTGCTGTCTCTGGGAGTCCCCTGCGTCCGGCTGGACGGGACCGTGCGGGGACGCAACCGCAAGGCCGCCCTCGCGCGCATCGAGGAGGGGGGAAGCCTGCTGGTGATGACGACGCCCGAGTCCCTCGACAACCCGGAGCTCCGGGATCGACTGCTCGAAACGGGCATCGACCTGGCCGCGGTGGACGAGGCCCACTGCATCTCCGAGTGGGGGCACGACTTCCGGCCCGCGTACCTCCGGTTGGGTGCCAGCCTGCAGGCGTTGGGTGCACCGCCACTTCTGGCGCTGACCGCGACCGCGACCGAGCGGGTCCGCGAGACCATCGTGCGCTCGCTGCGCATGCGCGAGCCCACGGTGGTGGCGAGCTCGCCCCACCGGTCCAACCTCGCCTTCGAGGTCCTCCCCTGCGAGGGCGACACGCGGCTGCGCGCCACCGTGCGTCTGCTGCGCCGACTGCGGCGTCCGGGCATCGTCTATTGCTCGACGAAGCGAGAGGTCGACCTCGTCTACGCGATCCTGCGTCGCTTCGACATCCCCGCCCACCGCTACCACGGCGGGATGACCGCCAAGGAGCGCAACCACGAGCAGGAGCGCTTCATGGTGGAGGGCCGCCGCACCGTCATGGTCGCCACCAGCGCCTTCGGTCTGGGCATCGACAAGCCCGACATCCGCTTCGTGCTCCACTTCCAGGGGCCGGCCTCGCTGGAGCAATACGTGCAGGAGGCCGGCCGCGCCGGTCGCGACGGCAGGCGATCGAACTGCATCCTGCTCTTCGACCCTTCCGACCGGTCCATCCACGAAGCGCTGCTGGCGCGCAGCCGGGTGCGCCCCGACCAGCTCTATCGCCTCGGTGCCGCCCTGGCGGCCTGGTCCGACGAGAAGCGGCACCCGACCCTCGAGGCCCTGGCGCTGTCGGCGGAGCTCGGGCCGCGCATCGCCTCGGCACTGCTGGCGCGCCTCGAAGAGGCCGGTCTGGTGGCTTGGGAGGACGACACCATCCGTGTGCTGCATCCCGAACGCTCCATCGACGACGACGCCCGGAGCCTGGCGGGACAGTTCGAGACACTGCGCACCCAGGACTCCCGCCGCCTCGACGTCCTCTCCCAGTATGCAGCCACACCGGGCTGTCGAGCGGCGTTCCTCTGCGGCTACTTCGGGGAGGAGGTGGGCGAGCCCTGTGGGCTGTGCGACTTCTGCCTCTCGAAGCCCGCGCGCTCCGATGGATTCTTCGCCCCGCTGCTGGCCCCCAAGCCGCCCCCGGGACGCGGTCGGGGACGCGGCGGTCGCCGGGCCGCGAGCGGGCGGAGCGAGGCGAGACGCCGACCGGGTCGGCGCCCGGTTGCGCAAGAAGGGCAAGGCCGGCCGCACCATCACCGCCAGGGTGCGATACGCCGACTTCACCGATGTCACTCGAGCACACACGATGGCGACGCCGTCGGCTTCGTCGGCCGTGCTGTTCCGCGTCGGCCGCCGGCTCGTCGAGGACGTGCGCGCCGACGAGCCAGAGCGCGGGGTGCGTCTTCTGGGAATCTCG
>JBDLIK010000125.1:0-8360 GCA_039714895.1 Myxococcota bacterium
CCCGCGCGGCGCGCCCCATGCGTTCGGCGCGGTCGGGCTCGGCCAGCACCTCGTGGATGGCCGCAGCCAGGGCTCGCGGATCCCGGGGTGGCACCAGCAGGCCGGAAAGGCCGTCGGTTCCGATCACTTCGGGGAGCGCCCCCGCCGCGTTGGCGATCACCGGGAGTCCGCAGGCCATGGCTTCGCTGGCCGGGAAGCCGAAGCCCTCGAAGAAGGAGGGAACCAGGGCCAGCCGGGCGGTGGAGTACTGACGCACCAGCTCCGGTACCGGGAGCATGCGCTCCCGGTGCAGGATCACCCGATCCTGCAGGCCGTGGTGCCGGATGCGACGCATCACCAGGCCGTCCTGGGGGATGCGCCCGTCGACGATCTTGAGCGTGATCCGGCGCGGGAGCAGGGCGAGGGCATCGAGCAGCGTTCCGACGCCCTTCTTGCGGTCCTCGGTGCGTCCGATGAAGAGCAGGTCCGCCTCCCGCGCGACCCCCGGGATCGGGCGGAAGACCTCCGCGTCCGTCCCGTTGTACACCACGCTCACGTGCTTCTCCGGGATCCCGAAGTAGCGCTCGATCTCGCGCCGCGAGGCCTCGCTCACGGTCACGATGCGATCGAGGCGCGGCGCCACCAGCTGCTGCATCAGCAGCGGGAAGTAGAGCGTGCGCTTCAGCTTCATCTTCAGGCGGGGATCGATGGCGAAGTCGGCCTCGCGGTCGATGTGGAGGGGATGGTGGATCACCGAGACCACGGGCACGCCGGTGGCTCGGAGCCCGAGCAGGCCCCAGGACAGGGATTGGTTGTCGAAGACCACGTCGAAGCGGTAGCGCTGCTGGAGCGAACGCCAGCGCAGCAGCAGACGCAGCCCGAAGGTCTGCATCTCGGGAAAGACACCGAAGCGGGAGACGCCGAGCTCCCAGAGGTTCAGGGGTCGCAGCAGAGCGAGCGGGTCCGGCCGGTGCACCCAATCGGGGTGGCGCACACCGAAGACGTTCTCGTTGGGGATCTCGACGAGGGGGATGCCGGGCTCGAGCTCCGGGAGCGGCGGCCCGGCGATGACCACTACCTCGTGGCCGGCGCGGCGCCACTCCCGGGCCAGGCAGGCGGCGTAGATCCCCTGGCCGCCACAGTACATGTTCCCACGATAGGTGAGCAGTGCAATCCGCACGATCGGTGGGCCTGCTACGCCTGGGTGGGCGACGAGGCGGAGTCGGTGGGGTCTTCGGCCGGCGCTTCGGGCTCCTCCAGGACGGCTTCGGGCTCTACCCGAACCGTGGCGATGGTCCAGCCGACCCAGAAGGCGAGACTGAGCACGAACCCCACGCCCACCGCCACGGGCAAGGCGATCGCCCAGTAGCTCCTGGCCAGCAGGCCGCCGACGAACAGCGCGCCGAGGATCACCACGGCCACGCAGATCAGGCCGCCCTGCGCTCGCGAGTCGTCCGTCATCGCTGCCCCTCCTGAAAAACCGACGGACCCGCCCTGCCGCCGGGGAGGTCACTCAATCCCTGGGGTCACCAGGTGGGTCCCGTATCACCGTCCGGCTTCGTCCCGCGAGCGGGCGCTGGCCTGGAGCGGCAAGGCACAGGTCCCATTCAGTCCTCAACGGGACCGAGTGTTCTTCTCCCCGGCCACCGGGCGGGCCGGGTCCGAAGTATTCGGGCGCCGCCCGGGCCTGTCAATCACTGGATTGGTAGATTCTCGCGCCGTGCGGGTGA
Organism: Myxococcota bacterium; assembly: GCA_039714895.1. GTDB lineage: Bacteria > Myxococcota_A > UBA9160 > UBA9160 > DASRUS01 > JBDLIK01. Next base: position 1,710 of record JBDLIK010000125.1, read on the forward strand.
TCGGGCTGATGTCGGGGACCTCCGCAGACGGGGTGGACGCGGCCCTGGTGGAGTGGCCCGAGGGCCCCTCCGCCCGGCCGTTCCGCCTTCTCGCCTGCCGCGAGGACCCCTTTCCCCGCGAGCTCCAGGCCCGCATCCACACCCTGGCGGCGGCGCGGGTGCCGGGCCCCGAGGCCCTTCGTGAGCTGGCCAGCCTGGACGTCGAGCTCGGGGAGCGCTTCGCGGAGTCGGCCCTCGCCGTGGCCAGGGACGCCGGGATCTCGCCGGACGCGGTGGATGCCATCGCTTCCCACGGCCAGACGGTCGCCCATCACCCCGAGCGCCGCGCCACGCTCCAGATCGGCGATCCCTCGCTGGTGGCGGAGCGCACCGGCTGCACGACGGTGGCCGACTTCCGGGCCCGTGACGTGGCGGCGGGCGGGGAGGGGGCGCCGTTGGCGCCCTTCTTCCACCATGCCGCCTTCGGCGACCCCGCCGAGGGCCGGGTGGTCCTCAACCTCGGCGGCATCGCCAACGTCACCTGGCTTCCGGGCGGCGGGCGGCCGGAGGACGTGATCGCCTTCGACGTCGGCCCGGCCAATTCGCTGATCGATGGCGTCGTTCTCCAGCAGAGCGGAGGTCGCGAGCGCTTCGACGCCGGGGGGGAGCGCGCTCGGCGCGGGCGGGTGGACGCAGCCCTGCTCGATCGACTGCTGGACGACGAGTTCCTGCGGCGATCGCCGCCGAAGTCGACGGGTCGCGAACGCTACGGACTCGCCGAGGCCGAGAGTCTGGCGGACGAGTGGCGGCGGGCCGGGCGGGCTCCGGACGACCTGGTTGCCACGCTCACTGCCTTCACTTCCGAATGTGTGGCAAGGGCTTGCAGGGATTTCCTCGGAGGCTTCTCGAAGATCCAGCGGCTGCTGGTGGGCGGGGGAGGTGCCCGGAACCCAGCCCTGCTGGCCGGACTCGCCGTGCAGCTCCCGGGGGTGAAGGTGGAGCCCTTCGACGCGGCGGGGGTTCCGGCCGACGCGGCGGAGGCCATGGCGTTCTCGCTGCTCGGCCGCAATGCACTGCTCGGGCTGCCGAATCACCTGCCGCGCTGCACCGGTGCCTCCCGCGCCGCCGTGCTCGGCGAGATCGCCCCCGGCCGCCGCGGGTTGCGGGGATAGCCGCCCTTAGAGGTGGAGGATCAGACCGTCGTCGGCGGTCTCGATCTCGCAGCGGCCGCGTTCGGGCGCCATGTCCTGGCCGAGGTGGGTGAGCACCAGACGGCCGCAGTCGAACTCCCCCAAGCGTTCGCGCAGCTCCCCCAGGCTCAGGTGGTACTCGAAGCCGGGATCGAGGTTCGTGCACTCGCAGATGAAGAGGTCGGCGCCGGCCGCATGGGCGGGCAGGCCATCGAACCAGCCGGTGTCCCCCGAGAACACCACCCGGTGGCTGCCCGTCTGCACCGTCAGCCCGTGGGGCTGCACCTCCTTCTGGTGATGCGTCTCGAAGCTGGAGACCTGGGCAGGACCCACCCGGTCGAGCTTGCCCGCCTGAAGCTCCTGGAACTCCAGGGGGAACGTCCCCTCGTGACGCTCGAGGGGGTAGCCGAGAAGCCTCGCCAGGTCGCGCACGCGCTTCTCGACACCCACCGGTCCGGCGATGGTGAGCGGGCGAGAGCGCCGGTCCGCGTAGCGACACGCCAGGAGCAGCTGGGGGATGCCGCCGAAGTGATCGCCGTGAAAGTGGGAGACCAGGACGGAGTCGATCTCGTCGCGCACGAGGCCGAGGGCCGAGAGACCGGTCACGGTGGTGGGGCCACAGTCGAGCAGCACGGACCCCTCGGGACTCCGCAACAGGATCGCCGACTGCCGCCGTCCGGCGGCCCCGAAGGCGTCGCTCGTTCCCACGAAGACGACCTCGCTCATCTCTGGGTCTCTCCCTTCAGGGGGTGGAAGGTGCCGCCCGCAAAGACACCGTCGGAGGCCTGGAGGCTGGCGGGCACGCGTTCCCGGTCCCACACCACCGCCCGCTCGAGCCGGGCTCCCGGCTCCACGATGGCCCCGGCGCCCACCACGAGGCCGGGCCCGAAGTGGGTGCCTTCGGCTCTGGCCCGCGCGTCGGCGTCGAGGTACGAGAGCGACCGGGGGGTGAGGTTCACCGCCAGATACTCCTCCAGGCGTCCCACGGGCTCCCAGGTGATCTCTTCCGCCGAGGCCACCTCTGCGCGGACTCCCGGGACCCCAGCCGACAGCATGCCGCCGATCCAGTCATCCAGGAACACGAAGACCTCCCGATCCGGCATGTGGTCGAAGGCGCGCGGGGAGAGCACGGCGACCCACGGCCAGATCCCCGCCCGCTCCTCGCCGCCCAGGTCCAGGCGCCCCGCGATGCGCCGCAGCCGCCCGGCTCCGTCGACGCCGAGGGTCCCGAAGCGTGGGGCGCGGGGGTCCTCCGTGAGGAGCAACGTGGCTGCATCGCCTCTTGCGAGGTGACGCGCCACCAGCCCTCCGAGGTCGGCGTCCAGCAGCATGTCCCCGCCCAGCAGCAGACACGGGTCGCTCTCCCGCAGAAAGCCCGCGACCTTGCGGACCCCTCCGCCGGTATCGAGGAGCTGCGGCTCGTGGGAGAAGCGCAGCTCCAGGGATTCCGGGCGGTGGCGGCGGGCGGCGTCCTCCAGGATCCAGGGCAGAGGGTGCTGGTTGATCACGACCTCGCGGACGCCGTGCTGGGCGAGCAGAGCGAGCGAGTAGGCCACCAGGGGGAGCCCACGCACGGGCACCGCCGGCTTCGGGCGCAGATCCGAGAGGGGCCGCAGCCGCGTGCCCATTCCAGCCGCGACGATCATCGCGCGCATGCCGACTCCGGCAGCGCGAGCACCAGCTGGGCGAGGTCGGCGAGGCGCGGATCGATGGGGGCGACGCGGTCGGCGGCCTGTCGCAGACAGCGCGTGGCAGCTCCCGTGGCGGCGGCGAGATAGCCCGGGTCGCGCCCGGCCGCCGCGGCCTGCAGGTAGCGGGCGTGGTCCTTTCCCTTGCGGGTGAGGGTGAGGAGGTCGAAGCGCCGGGAGAAGAGCTCGTCCGGGGGGGCGTCCGGAAGCCGCGGCCTGAGCCAGCCCGCAAGCTCGTGACGCTCGGCTGGGGAGAGCTCGACGTAGGAGTCGCAGAGCAGGCTCACGGCGTCGTACTCGGGGGGCGCGAGGAAGGCCCCCTGGAGATCGATCATGAACACCCGCACAGCGGTCCCCGGCCGGGCATGGAGCAACAGGTTGCGGCTCTGGAAGTCGCGGTGGGCCAGGCGCTGGGGGGCGTCCTCGAGGACGTCGGCGATCCACCCGAAGGCCTCGGTCACCACCCGGACCTCGGCGGGCCGGGCCTCCCGCCCCAGCGCGAGGGGGAGGCTGAAGCGGGCGAACAGCCGGGCCTTGTAGTCGAACAGGGTCCGGTCCAGGCGCCGCCCCATGGCGGGGAGCTCGGGATCGTCGATCCGCTGCAGCACCGGGAGCAGCGAGAGGGCCTCCTCGTACAGCGCGCGGCGTTCCGGGGCGGAGCGAGCCGCGGCGGCCCGCTGCAGCGTCGTGTCCCCGAGGTCCTCCAGCAGGTGGATGCCGGCCGAACCCCCGTAGCGTGCGGGAACCGGGAGCCCCGCCTTCTCGAGCACGCCTCGCAGCGGCTCGAGATCCGGCTCGGGGGCCACCTCCGCCGGGCGGCTGGCGGGATCCTCCTCGGCATCGACCCGGGCGATCAACGTGGGCGGATTCCCTCCCGGCAAGGCGGCGAAGCCGGCGTTCTTGCGGGGGCCCGCACTTCGCTCGCCTTCGGCTCGCTGCGCGGCGGCTTCGCCGCCTTGCATGCGGGCCCCCGCCGGAAGGGTAACGCGCAGGAAGTGGCGGGTGGCGAGGCCCCCGTGGAGGCGCTTCAGGCCGAGCGGGGGTCGCCCGAAGGCCTGCTCCACTGCGGCCCGCACCCGGGCCTCGAGGCTCGGTCCTCCGCTCACTTCGACCTCCCCCGGCCCGTATCGCGGAGTTCCCCGGTCGGGGCTGTGAACTGGTTCACACTCACCGGGTCTGTTCAGCCGAAGAAGAGGTGGCAGGCCGCCGTGGCGCCGATGGCCCCGGCGACGTCTCCGGTGAGGCAGGCGGCCAGGGCGTGCCGGCCGTCGCGGACCCGGGCCGCACCCAGGTAGAGGGCGAGGACGTAGAAGGTGGTCTCCGTCGAGCCCTGGAGCGTGCTGGTGAGCATCCCGACGAACGAGTCAGCGCCGTGGGTGGTGAGGATCTCACTCATCACTCCGAAGGCCCCCGATCCCGAGAGGGGCCGCAGCAGCGCCATGGGCAGCGCCTCGGCGGGGAAGCCGACCCGCGACGTGACCGGATCGAGGGCGGCGATCAGGAGTTCGAGGGCCCCCGAAGCCCGGAACATCGCCACGGCCACCAGGATGGCCACGAGGTACGGGACGATGCGCACGGCGACCGTGAGGCCCTCCCGACCGCCCTCGATGGCCGACTCGTAGATCCGCACCCGGCCGGAGATGCCGACGATCAGAAGACCTGCGACCAGGAGAGGAAAGACCCAGTCGCTGAAGATCTGCATGAGACCGTCGCGGAGGCCCATGGCGGGGAGGACCGCCAGGGCGTCGCGCACCAGCGGGACCGCCAGGGCGGCGCACAGACCGAACACGAGCACCCGCCGCCAGGGCTCCATCGGGGGGCGGCGCACGGCCTCGGGGACCTCGACGTCGGCCGGGGCCTGGGCGGGGGTTGCCTCGGCCTCTCGGGCCGCCGGCCCGGGTCGATGGCGGAACATCGGCAGGCGGCCCAGGGCGAAGTACGCCGCCACGGCCGCGGCGGTGGAGCAGGTCGTCGCGATGAGCGTCGGAATCCAGATCGCGAAGGGATCTGCCGATCCAGCGGCATCGCGCACGGCCACGGTGCCGGTCGGAGGGAACAGGGTGATCGCAGACGTGTTGATGGCCAGGAACAGGACCATCGCGTTCGAAGCCGAGCCCGGGTGCGGGTTGAGCCTCTCGAGCTCCGCCATCGCCTTCAGGCCGAAGGGGGTGGCGGCGTTGCCGAGGCCGAAGATGTTGGAGGCCATGTTCATCACCATGGCGCCCATGGCGGGGTGGTCGGCCGGGACCTCGGGGAAGAGGCGCCGCAGCAGCGGGGCCAGGATCCGCGCGATGGCGTCGCGCATCCCGGCATCGAACGCCACGCGCATGAGGCCCAGCATGAACACCATGATGCCGACGAGCCCGATCACGAGGCTGACGGCCTCGCGTGCGCTCTCATAGATGGCGCCCTGGATCGCCTCCATCCGGCCCGTGAAGGCCGCGAAGACGATCGAGCCCAGGATCAGTCCGAGCCAGATCCAGTTGAGCATCGCCCCCGTTCCTGCCGAAGCACGTCAGCGGAGCCGCCGCGCAGTGATCGGCGCCGGCCGGGGGGTTTGCCGCGGGGCAGCCTCCCGGATAAGCTCGGAACCGTCAAGCGCGGCCGGCCGGCCCGCGCCCGCTGCTCCCCCCAGAAAGCCCGGGTCGCTCGCCTGGCGGGCGGCCCCTCTGGGAGGCCCCGTGCGTCACCGACTGCTGCTTCCGCTCCTCGCCCTGGCGACCCTGCTGGCCACTCCCGCCGCCGGCCAGCCGCAGCTGGAGGGGGCCCTCTCGGCCGCCCTCGGCTCCCGGGCCCTGCGGGGTGCGCGGATCGGCGCGCTGGTGGTGGACGCCGGGGATGGCCGGGTGCTGTTCGAGCGTGGCGCCGACCAGCCGCTGGTTCCGGCGTCGAACCTCAAGATCCTGACGGCGCTGGCGGCCCTCGACGCCCTGGGGCCCGCCCACCGCTTCACCACGGGCGTCTATGCCGATGCGCCCATCGATGGCAACGGGGCGGTGAAGCGTCTCTACCTGCTGGGCGGCGGCGACCCTTCGCTGACCTCGGAGTCCTGGTGGCGCCTGGCCGCGGACCTGCGGCTGCGGGGCCTGCGCAAGGTCGAGCTGGGCATCACCTACGACGACTCTGCGTTCGACGGCGTGCGCTGGCATCCGAGCTGGGGGAAGGTGACCTCCCGGGCGTACTACGCACCCATCGGGGCGCTCACGGCCAACTACGGGGCCTTCAAGGTGGAGGTCGGGCCCGGAGCGGAGCCCGGGCAGCCCGTCGCAGTCCAGCTCGACCCTCCGGTTTCATCGCTGCGGGTCGTGAATGGCGCTCGCACCGGGGCGCGGGGCTCCCGGGCCTCGCTGCGGGTGGACCGGGTGGCGGCCGGCGAGGTGGAGGAGGTGCGGATCACCGGCAGCCTCGCGGTCGGAGGCAAGCGTCGCCCCTTCTACCGGTCGGTGGCGGATCCGGGGCGCTATGCGGCCGCGGTGGCGCGCATGCAGCTCGAGGCCAACGGCATCGAGGTGGGGCCGGCGCTGGCACGCGGAGCGGTTCCGTCGGGGGCCTCCGAGCTGCTGGTCTTCGACGGACGCCCCCTGGCCGAGGTGGTGCGCCTGTTCGTGAAGTACAGCAACAACGGGATCGCGGAGAGCCTGGTGAAGGCTCTGGGTGCCGCGCGCGAGGGGACGGCGGGAAGCTGGGCCAACGGTCGCGCGGCGGTGGGGAAGCGGCTCGTCGGGCTCGGGCTCGATCCCACTGCCTTCACCCTGGTGGACGGCTCGGGCCTCTCGAAGCGCAATCGCGTGGCG
>JBDLIK010000126.1:0-8356 GCA_039714895.1 Myxococcota bacterium
CCGGACGATCTGCGCGTGCGTCTGGGGATCGCCAACGTCCACGTCTGGTCGGGGGTCCATCGCTACGCGGATCGCGACCTGCGCGCGATCCTGGCGCTGGATCCCGAGCACGAAGGGGCAAAGGAGAAGCTCGAGCATCTGGAACGCCTGCGGGCTCCCGCCTTCGAGCCCGCCTTCACCTGGTTCTCGGACAGTGAGGACTTCCGCCTCTCGACGGCCAGCACGAGCGTGCGCATCTCGCCCACCCCCGGACGCAGCCTCACCCTCTCGCTCGACGCGCCGCGGGCCGAAGGCCGCTTCTTCGAGCTCGATCCGATCAGCGGCCTGCCCGTGGAGCGCCGGGAGACCGTCCAGGGTCTGGGATTGCGCCTCCACTTCGAGGAGCGGCCCGAGCAGGGCTTCGCCTATGGTGGCGAGCTCGGTGCGGTGACCTACGAGGGAGTCGGCACCTCGCCGCGAGCCAGCCTCCACGGCACCTGGTATCCCGACTACCGGCACGCCCTGCGCGGAGAGATTCTGCACGAGGACGCGCTCCCGACCGTGCGCTCCACCCAGAGCGCCGCCCGGGGCATCGAGCGCTCGGTGCTCCGCATGGTGCACAGCTACCGAGGAGAACGCCTGACGTCCTGGACGCTGCTCGAGGGCGGGCGTTACTCGGACGATCCCACCTTCTGGACCGCCCACACCGTGCTGGGCTACGGATTGCTGCGCGCTCCGTTCGAGCTGGACGCGCTCGCACTCGCGGGCACGGGCGGCTTCGATGAGGCCTCGCCCTCCTACTACTCCCCCGAAGACCTGCTGCACTACGCCCTGGGCCTGCGTCTCAAGAAGAGCCTGCCCGGGCGTGCCGACTTCCTGCTGATCGGCGAGGTGGGCCGGATCCGCGAAGACGGCTTCACGGGCGATACCTTCCGCATCGCCCCGGAGCTGCGGCTCCAGCTCCGACCCGAGCTCGAGCTCTCCCTGCGGTACGACCACTACCGCTCCGTGCGCAGCGGAGCCAGCTACGACTCGGACTTCGCGTCGGCGCGTCTCGTCTGGCGCTTTCCGGCTCGCCCGTGAAGGCACGCTACACCCTCCTGCTCGCGGCCCTCGCGATCTCGCTCGTGACCATCGGCTACGAGTTCTACCAACGCACCCTCTCGAAGAAGTTCGTGCTCTCGGATGTCTTCGTACAGACTTCGGTGATCGTGCTCTTCAGCTTCCTGGTGCTGCTGGTGTTCCGCTACCTCATCCTCATCTGGTTCTCCTACCTCGACCAGCTGGAAGACGAGCCACTCCCGGCCCTGCGGCGCTACCCCCGCGTCTCGGTCCTGGTGCCCTGCTACAACGAAGGCACGGTGGTCCAGGCCTCGATCCGGTCGCTGCTCGAGCTCGACTATCCCAACTACGAGATCCTCGTCATCGACGATGGCTCCACCGACGACACCTACCGCCGGGCCAACGCGCTGGCGGGAAAGCACGGCAACACCGAGGTGAAGGTCATCACCAAGCCCAACGGAGGGAAGTCGCGCGCGCTCAACGCGGGCATCCGTGCCGCCACGGGCTCCATCGTGCTGTGCATGGATGGAGACTCGGCACTGACCTCCGACACCCTCCGCGAGGGCGTCAAGCACTTCCTCGACCCGACCATCGGGGCCGTCGCGGGAAACGTGAAGGTGGTCAACCGGGGCAACATGCTCGCGAAGCTGCAGGCCCTCGAGTACATCGAGGGACTGAACATGGCGCGCAAGGCCCAGGGCTTCTTCCGGATGGTGAACATCATCCCGGGCCCCGTCGGCTTCTTCCGCAAGAAGGCGCTCTACGACGTCGGGCTCTACGACCACGACACCTTCGCCGAGGACTGCGACCTCACCCTCAAGCTGCTGATGGCTGGCCACAAGGTGCGCTACGAGCGGCGCTGCGTCGCGCTCACCGAGGCCCCCGAAGACCTCCTCGACCTCCTCAAGCAGCGCTACCGCTGGACCCGCGGGATCCTGCAGGCGGTGAAGAAGCACTCGGGGCTGCTGATCCGGCCCCACCGGGCTCCCGCCAACAGCTTCATCCTCTGGTACATGGTCTTCGAGGGCATGGCCTGGCCCGCCATGAACATCTTCGCGAACGTGTTCTTCGTCATCATCGGCATCCACTACGGCCTGACCGACCTCCTCGTGTTCTGGTGGGCCCAGCTCACCATCCTGGACGTGGCGGCGGCGGTCTACTGCGTCGCCATCGAGGAAGAGGACCTGCGCCTCGCCCTCTACGCCGTCTTCTACCGGCTGTTCTTCATCCTGATCGTCGACGTCTGCAAGGTGCTGGCCACTGCGGAGGAGCTCATGGGGCGTCAGATGACCTGGGGCAAGCTCGAGCGGAAGGGGAGGATCTAGGCAGCTAGCATGGAAATCGATCTCATCCCCATCCTCTCCACCATCATCCTGGCCACCACCATCGTCACCATCGTGCTGGCGGTGGGCTCCTACGCGGCCTACAAGCTGCGCGACAAGCAGCGCGCCCGCCGCTCGGTCGTGGACGCCGCGAACGAGGAGCCGCTGCGCCCCTTCCGCCGCTACCAGCCCCCCCGCCGCCGTAGCTAGTGTCAGACGACGGGCGCCAGTCTCTCGATCCCCGGGGCCGCATTCCCGTCTACGGTCTGTTCCTGGTGGCCAGCGTCGTGCTCGGTACCTCGGTGGGCCTGCTTGCCTTCATCCACACCATGGGAAACCTCGCGCCGTGGAACGGAGTGCTGCGGCTCCGGCTTCCCTCCTTCACGGAGCCGGATCCGCTCGGCGGCCATCGGCCCACGGTCCGCTCCACCGGCGTCGCCTTCCTGCTGGAGACCCCGGACAACAAGCGGTGCGCGCAGCGCTGGCAGTTCGACCTCCAGGCCGAGTCCCGGCGCTGGGAGCGCCTCGCGGCCCGCGCTGGGTTCGAGGTGCGCCGGGAGCGCGAGGCGCCCGATGCCGGGGCGCCGCTCCGCGACGCCGTCTGGATCGTCCCCTGGAGCCTGTGTCTGCGCCACAGCGACTGGGTTCGCCTGGACGCCCATCTCCGTCGCGGCGGCGGCGCTGTGGTCGGCGGACCCGTGGACCTGGCCCGGGCGCGAGAGCCCGAGGGCCCGCTCTCGGTCTGGCTCAGCCCGCGCACTGTCGTGAACCTCGGGCGCGATGCGGACCGCTTTCTGATGGCCGCCGACCGCTCCCCACCCTCGGCGACGCTCGCACCGGGCGAACGCATCGATCTCGCCGGGGGACCCGACGCCTGGGGCGTGGACGCGCCGCACCCGGCGCTCCTCTGGAGCCGCTGGGAGCTGCGGCCACGGCCCGCGCCCCGGGGCGGACGGCTGGCGGCAGCGGCGGCCCGCCGCGTCGGCCAGGGTCGTCTGGTCTGGTTCGGAGTGCCGATCACGCGGGCCGCACGAGAGGGCGGCAGCGGATTGGGACGGGCTTCGCTGCTTGGGCTCCAGTGGAGCGCTGGGGATACGATTGTTGCCCTGGCCCCCTGGCCCCGCGGTCGAGATCACGCCGTCGTCGCCGCGGTGGATGCGACCGGCGAGCCCCGCCAGCTTCGCGACGCAGCACGCCAGCTCTCGCTGCGAGGCATCCCCGCGACCTTCTTCTGGTACTCGGACAGCCTGGACGGCAGTCAGGCCCTGCGCCCCCTGCTCGGGCCGGACGCCGAGATCGCCTCCCGGGGCGACCGACCGGTGCCGCTGGCCGGCCATCCGCGCACCGAGCAGGTGCGGCGGCTGGCGCGCAGTCGACAGAGGCTGGAGAAAGCCGGCCGGGGTGCCGGTCCCGTGCGCGGAGTGCATCCGCCCAACGAGGAGATCGACGAACTCACGTTGCATGCGGCCGAGGCCGCGGGCTACGAGTACGTGCTGGGCGACCCCGACTACGACCGCGCCTACCCGCGCTTCCGGTCGATCGGCCGTCGCGGCGTGGTGGTCCTGCCGCGTGCGGGCGTGGGCGACGACTACGAGCACGTGATCCGTTCCGGCCAGACCGATCCGAACGCGGTGGCGGCTCGCTTCCTGCACGACCTCCTGCGGATCCGGGAGCTGGGGGGACTCTACGTGCTGAACCTGCGCCCGGACCTGCTGGGAGACGAGCGGCTGCGCCCGGCGCTCGACCGCGTCCTCGGGGCCGCACAGGGCCCGGGGGCCTGGGTGGCCACCGCCCGGGACGTCGCGGCCTGGGCGCGGCGGCGGGCCGCGGTGCAGGTGACGCTCGAGCCCGAGACGGCGCGGGTCGTGGTCCGAAACCGCGGTCGGGAACCCGTCGAGGGCCTCGATCTCGAGCTCTACCAAGACGTTCCGGCCCCGCGCCGCCTCACCCTGCCCACCTTGCCCGTCGGCAAAGAGCGCCGCCTGTCCGCCGGGCCTCGGGTGGCGCTCGCGCCCTGACGCCGGGCACGCCCGTCAGTGGAGCTGCGGGATCACGTCGGCCGAGAGGCGCTTCAGGGACTCGCGCTGCTCCGCGGGGCTCACGCCGGGAATCTGCACGCGGGCGATCACGAGATCCATGCCGAGCCGCTCTCGGTACGCTCCCAGGGTGTCGGCGACCCGGCTGGCGGAGCCCACGAGCACGCGGTCCTCGAGCGCTCCGCCGGCCGCCCGGGCCAGCGCGCCGACGGTGCGCCGGGGGCGCAGAGCGAGCTCCGAGCGCAGTCCCTCCAGCGCTCGACGGGCCTCGCCGTTCGTCGCCGCTACGTGCAGGGTCCGCATCACCGGGACGCGGATCCGCGACGCGGACATCCCGTCCTCCAGGTGATCGCGATGGATGGCGTAGTTCTCCTCCAGGGTGGGCAGGGTCTCCAGCGGCGAGGCCAGATAGGGCAGCCCCCGGGAGGCGGCCTGCACCAGGCCCTTGCGACCAAAGGCCGCCACCAGCAGCGGTGGGTGGGGCTGCTGCAGCGGGCGCGGGCAGGGAACTCCCCGGGGCATCCCGTCCTCGCCGCCCGTGCCGCCGCTCCAGAGCCTCAGGATCGCGTCGAGTGCGGCGTCGAAGCGGTCGCGCTTGGTGCGCGCCTCCACGCCGAAGCCGTCGAAGACGGGCGTGCGGAACCCGCGCCCCAGCCCCAGCATCACCCGGCCGCCGGAGAGGGCATCGAGGGCGGCCACCTCCGCCGCCACCGAGAGGGGATGGTGGATGGGAAGCAGCAGGGACGTGGTGCCCAGACGCAGGTCCCGGGTGCGCGCCGCGAAGGCGGCGAGTCCGACCAGCGGCGACGCCGTGGCGCCCGGCACGAAGTGGCCTTCCGGGAGCCACACCGAGTGGAGGCCCAGGGCCTCGGCGAGCTCGACGAGCTTCAGGCGGGCCTGCCAGCCCGCCGCATCGTCGGCGCCTCCCAACGCGAGCCCGAGCGCAAGCCCGGGGGCCGTCTCCGGAGGGGCGGCGGTGTCTCCTTTCACGCGGGGTGCGATTCCGCTCCCCCGGCGGCCCGGCCCAGCACGTAGGGGGTCAGGGTGCCCACCAGGTCGAGGTGGGCATCCAGTGTCCGGGCGGTGCCCGAGAGGAGTCCCAGCACGCGACCCAGGAGCACCACGTGGCTCGGGATCCGCACGATCGGGTTGGCCCGGATCAATCCGGGCAGCTCTTCCCGGAGGCGCTCGATGGTCTCGGGGTCCCTGCGGTCGCGCAGATCCCGGGAAGCCGCCAGGAGCATCCGAGCGATCTTCACCAGCGACTCGCGGCTCCCGTCCCGGGTCTCGAAGCCCAGGGAGAGGAAGGCGTTCGTCACCGCCTCCGGATCCCCGCCGAGCGTCGCCATCACGAAGTCGACCACCCCCTGGCGGAATCCCGGAGGCAGCCGCTTGGCGAGCCCGAAGTCGAGCATGACGAGTCGGGGCCCGTCGGGGTCGATCAGCAGGTTCCCCGGGTGGGGATCGGCGTGGAACCAGCCGTGGACGAGGATCTGCTCGCAGTAGACGTCGACGAGGAGCTCCATGACCCGAGCCGGGTCGACCCCGGCGGCCCGCAGGGCCTTCACGTCGGTGATCTTGATCCCCTCCAGGTACTCCATCACCAGCACCCGCCGTCGGGTCCACTCGGGGTGGATGGCGGGGACCACCACGTCGTCACGGTGAGCGAAGAGGCGGGCCGCGCTCTGTGCGTTGTGACTCTCGTTCACGAAGTCGAGCTCGAGGGGCACATGGGTGCCGAGCTCGTCCAGCAGGGGCATCAGGTCGAACTCACGCTCGAAGACGCCCACGGCGCGGAAGAGCATCCGCAGATTGGCGAGGTCGCTGCGCACCAGGGCCGCCACCTCGGGATACTGGACCTTCACGGCCACCCGGCGACCGTCGCGCAGCGTGGCGTCGTGGACCTGGGCCAGCGAAGCGGAGGCGATCGGCCGGGGGGAGAAGGACTCGAACACCTCCTCCAGGTCGTGCCCCAGGGAGTGCTCGACGGTCCGCTTCACCACCCGGAAGGATCGCGGAGGCACTCGATCCTGGAGTCGGGAGAGCACCTCGACGTACTCCGGGGGCAGCACGTCGGCCCGCGAGCCCATGAACTGGCATCCCTTCAGGATGAGTCCCCGCAGTTCCACTGCGGCCTCGTAGATCGAACGGGCGCTCTCGCGGTTGAAGCGAGACCAGCGTTCCCTCATGTCCGGCGGGCGCAGCCGATGGGCCACGAACTGGTTCGCCTTGATACCCAGGTAGATGCGCCCGAAGGTGGTGCCGATGCGCCGGGCGCGCTGGAAGCGTTCGGCGACGCTCAGAGTGGTCGCTGTGCTCACGCCAGCCCCGATTCTCGACACCAGCTCACCGCCGCGGCCACCACCGCCCGGGCGGGCCGGAAGACAAAGCCGAGCTCGCGCTCCGCACGCCCGGAGTCGAAGCAGAAGCTTCTGGCGGTGAGTGACGCCTCGGAGCGCGTGAGCCCCGAAGGCTTCCCCCGGCGACGCCCCCAGGCCTCCGCCGCCACGGCACTGGCGCGGGCCAGCCAGGAGGGCACCGGAAGGCGCGGAGCGCGCACGCCGCTGGCCTCCTCGATCAGGCGGAAGAGCTGTCGCACCGTCACGTTCTGGCCGGCCAGCAGGTAGCGCGCTCCCGGCCTGCCCCGCTCGGCGGCCAGGCGATGGCCCCGGGCCACGTCCCGCACGTCCACCGGGGAGAGCGCCTGCATGGGGACGCCGGGAACCTCTCCCCGGAGCACGCGGGCCACCAACCGGGTGCTGGGCGTGCCCCGGAAGTCTCCCGGGCCGAGCACGAAGGAGGGGTTCACGACGACGAGGTCGAGGCCGCGCTCGGAGAAGGAGAACGCGGTCTCCTCGGCCTCACGCTTGGTGCTCACGTAGGCACCCCCGAGGTGCTGGAGGTCGAACTCCCGATCTTCGTCCGCGGGCTCGGCGAGGGTGCCACTGCCCACGGCGATGGAGCTGCTGGTGAAGACCACGCGCGAGAGGGAACTCTCCTCGGCCGCGAGCAAGAGGTTGCGCGCTCCCTGAACGTTCACCCGCGCGAGCTCGGCCGCCGGAAGGTCGTAGCGGTAGACGGCGGCGGCCTGGAAGAGGACGTCGATGCCGTCGAGGGCGCGGCGCAGCGATGCCGGATCCAGCAGGTCTCCCGGAACGCGTTCGAGGCAGCCTCCCACTTCTGCAATCGAGTCGAGCGCACGCAGATCCGCACCCGGCCTCACGAGAGCCCGCACGCTCCAGTCGTGCTCGAGCAGCTCGCGGGCGACGTGGCTGCCGACGTGACCCGTCGCTCCGGTGACGAGGGCGAACACGTTCCGATGATACCCGGCCCGCGGACCCGGTCGCCTACCAGAGCTCGGGAGGCTTCGAGGGACAGGACCAGGACCCGGGGAGCTCCTCTTCCTCCTCCAGCTCCTCGTCCTCCTCGAAGTCCTCCTCGTCCTGGTAGGGCGGGTTGTAGGCGCACTGCACCCAGCGCGGCGTCGAGAACTCGAGCAGATAGCTGATTCCGAAGTTCTGATACACGAACTCCGGCTGATCGATGAAGCGGAACCCCACCCGGGGCACCGGGACCCCGACCAGCAGCCCCGCGTCCACCAGCTCCGTGAGCCGGTCCGGGTAGCCATCCTCGCGCTCGTAGTAGAGCTGTAGCGCCTCGGTGATGTACCGCGCCCGATGGTCGCGGGTATAGGTGTAGTCGCGCTCGACGATGGCCATGCCCACCAGCAGCGGCAGGGCCACCCCCAGCGCCCCGAGCGCAGCGTGGTGCCCGCTCGCCTCTCGCGTGGGCGCCGCGGCGAGCGCCAGGGCCGCGAGGCAGATCGTCGCCACCGGGAGCCTCCAGTCCGCCGAAGAGTCCACGGTGGCCCAGCCCGCCAGGGCCCCCAGGGCCAGTGCCCCCGCGGCGCCCGAGAGGGCGAGCCGTGCAGCGCCGGGGACGCGGCGGGGAAGGAGT
>JBDLIK010000127.1:0-8278 GCA_039714895.1 Myxococcota bacterium
CGTTTCCCGAAGCCCCGGCCCGAGCCCCCCGCGCCATCGACACCCCCCCAGGCTTGCTTCTACTCTGCTGCGCTCACCTTGACCTTGACGTGGGCGACGAGCTCGGGGTGCAGCCGGATCCCCACCTCGTGCTCTCCCGCCTCCTTGATGGGTTCGGCGAGGGCGATCTTTCGACGGTCCACTCGAAAGCCCTTCTCAGCCAGGAGCTCGGCCAGCTGCGCCGAGGTCACCGATCCGAAGAGCTTGCCTTCCTCCCCCACGTTTGCCGTGATCTCCAGCACCACGCCCTCCAGCCGATCGCGCTCGGCCTCGAGGCGCGTGCGCTGGGCGACCACCTGCTCGGCGATGATGCGCCGGTGGTGCTCGAGCTCCCGCAGGCGGTTCTCGGTGGCGCCGATCGCTTTGCCCTGGGGCAGCAGGTAGTTGCGAGCGTAGCCGGGCTTGACGGCAACGAGCTCCCCCGCGGCCCCGAGGTTCGGCACGTCCTCCTTCAGGATGAGCTTCACCTGAGCCATGACCGACTACCCACCGGCCTCGGCGTAGGGCATGAGCGCGATGTGGCGCGCGCGTTTGATGGCGCGGGTCACCTGGCGCTGGTGCCGAGCGCAGTTTCCCGAGATGCGGGCGGGGACCATCTTCCCGGTCTCCGCGATGCAGAAGCGAAGGTTGCGCGCGTCCTTGTAGTCGATGGCGAGCTTCGAGTCCGCACAGAAGCGGCAGACGCGCCGACGCAGGAACCCACCGCCCTTGCGCTTGCGCTGCTTCTTGCGGTGCTTGGCCCGCAGCCGCGACTTGACGTCGTCGGCCCGGTCCCGATCTCGGTCTCGATCTCGGTCCCGATCTCGATAGCCCTCGCTCACGCCTGCTCCTCCGTCTCCGGGGCCGCCTCCTCAGGCTCCTCGGATGACGCTGCCTCCGTCTCGTCCCCTTCCGGAGCGCTCGGCTCGCTCTCGGGCGCCGCCGGAGCCTCGGCAGCCGCAGCAGCAGCCGCCTCGCGGCGTGCCTGCTCGGCCTCCTCCCGGGCCTTCGCCTCCTCGGCCTCCCGGGCCACCCGCTCGACGCGACGTTCGGTCTGGAGGCGTTCCTCTTCGGCCGCCCAGGCCTTTCGGGCCTCGATGTCCTTCACCTGCTCGTCGGCAAGCACGGTGAGAAATCGCAGCACCGAGTCTTCGAGACGCAGGGTGCGCTCGAGCTCGGGGATCGCCTTCCCTTCGTCGAGGAAGGAGAGCACGAAGTAGTGCCCCTTCTGGAAGTTCTGGATCTCGTAGGCGAGCCGACGCTTGCCCCAGTCATCGTAGAAGAGCCGGGTCGCGCCTTGCTGGGCGAGACTCGCATCCAGCTTCTGCTGGATGCCCTCGCAGCCCTCGTCAGAGATCTCGGGCTGGACGATGAAGGTGAGCTCGTATTCCCGCATTGCCTCCCCTTGGACGGGCACCGGGCGCCCGGGCCTTCGCAAAACCCCCCGACGGCGGGACCGTCCGAGCGTGCCAAGGCCGAGGTTGGTTGTGGAGCGCCCCCCGGGCGCCCTCGAGCGACACAGAGATACCACAGGCGGCCTTCGGCAGGTAGTGGTCGGCGGAAGCCCCAGCGGGATCAGCGCGAGCCCGAACGGCGTTCCAGAAGGCGCTGACGACGCCGGATCTCGTCCAGCTCGCGGCGGATCTGCTCGTCCTGGGGTCCGCCCGCCTCGAGGGCCCGCTCGAGGGCGCGCAGCATCGGGGTCTCCTCGCCCCGCACCTGATGGGCGACTGCCATCAGGTAGAGAGCCGACTGGGAGGGGTCCGGATCGGCCCGCAGACGCTCGAGCCAATCCGAGGCCATCCGCGCCAGCAGCCGCTGGAAGCGCGGGTGGCTCCGATGCGGCTCGTAGACCGGATCCTGGAGCAGCTGGTCGATGCGGCTGAACCCCCGATCGTGGAGATCTTCGAGGGCGACCAGCATTGCCTCGGAGTCGCCCGCCACGGCGCCGGCCCGCGCGCGCTGGAGCAGCGCCGCCCGCCCAAGGGGATAGTTCTGCGCCGAGTCGAACACGAGGCGATGCTCCCGACCCCACAGCCTGGCTCGCTCGAAGCTACGCACGGAGAATCCGAGCACGAGCGAAGCCGCGAGCAGCGCACCGGCAGCAACGAGGAGGCGCTGGAAGCGCATGGCGTCCCGACCGGCAGCGCTCCGCCGAGCCACGAGCCACGCACCGACGTCCCGCAGGGCCAGCAGCAGGACCCCGATGAGCCCCGGCAGGACGAAGTAGAGGTAGCGGTCCGCGAGGGGGAAGGGCAGGGAGAGGATCCCGCACACCGGCGCAAAGCCTGCCGCTGCCCACGCCCAGCAGACGGCCTCCACACGTCTTCCCCGCAGGACGACGACGATGCGCCACGCCACCGCTGTGAGGGCAAGCAGAGAGGCCCCGAACGCCGGGGAGAGCCAGGAGCGGATCGGGGCGGGATCGTGGAACGCGGAGAGTCCGAGGGTCGTCGTGGCCATCCACAGATAGCGTCCAGCGTTGGCCACCGAGGAGCGCAGCCGATCGGCGGTGTCCGCGTACACCACCGGGTGGGTGCCGGCGGTCTCCCCGAAGGCCTGGAGCTCGAGCACGGCGAAGATCCCGAGCACCACGCCCCAGCCTACGAGCCAGGGCCAGCGCCAGGAGCTGGCTCCGCCTCCGGGACCGGTGGGAGCGTCACCGCGCACCCATCCGAGCATCACCACCACCGGAAGCGCCACGAGCCCTGCGGGCTTCGCGAGGAGTGAGAGCGCGAACAGCCCCACGGCGAACAGCGGCCGGCTTGGGTGGGCGAGGATCGCCCCCAGGCCGAGGGCGAGCGCCAGCACGCTCTTCAGCTGCGAGACCCACGCCACCGCCTCGACGTTCGCGGGATGCACGAGGAAGAGCAGCGCACCCAGGGCCGCCCAGGGGCGTGGGATCTGCAACCTCGCGAAGAACAAGAAGAGGAGCGACGATGCGAGGGCGTGGAGCAGCAGGTTCACCAGGTGGTAGCCACGCGTGTTCTCGCCGAACACGGCCCACTCGAGCGAGTGCAGCAGCAGATGGACCGGCGCGTAGTTCTCGACCAGAGGGACGACGTCTCCCCGGGGGTCGAGGATCTCCATCACGTGCGCCAGGCTGGCGTCCCGAACGTAGACGTTGCCCCAGACGTAGTGCTGATCGTCGGAGACGAAGCCCCCGTCGAGCGCGGGCAGGTAGACGACGAAGGCGATGCCGGCGAAGGCGGCCAGGACCAGACCGAAGGCGGGAGCCGGAGCGGGGCTCGAGGGAGGTTGGGCGGGGCGCAGCGTCGATCTCCTTCGTCCGCAGTCTACCGGGCGAGGGCGTCGGGAGGCGAGGGTGGGACGCCCGTCCCGGCATCCGCAGGCGCGACCCGGCGAAGGCCGGCGCACCGGAAGCGTGCGAGGCGCCGCGGAGGCAGCAGCTCGGCCGCAGCGCCCAGTCGCGTCCGTGAGCTCAGAGCATAGTGGGACACCGAGACGAGCCTTCCCCGACCGGGCACGCGCCCCCAGCCGCGGCAGTAGTACCTTGCCAGGGCCCGATAGGGATCGACGTACTCACTGGTCGGGGCGTTCGCGAAGATGCGTTCCCAGCGTCCGCTGGGAAAATAGTCTGCCTTGCGCGCGGGCTTGCGGAAGGACGGCGGAGTCTCCCGCCCCCACAGCAGATCCACCCTGCGACCGTCCTCGAGCTGCCCCTCCAGCACATCCCAGCGCGTGAACTTGGGAGGATGCGGGGCGAACATGGCCCACACCTGCCCCAGCCGAAGGATCTGCCAGGGCAGCAGCAGCCACTGGATCGCCGTGTTCGACTCCACCCGCCGAGACCATCCCGGGTGCAGGGACACGGTGTTCCAGGCCAGGACGAAGGCCAGCGCGCCCACGGCCAGAACCCGGGCGGGCCGGGAGAGCCCCGGAACCCGAGCGTCCCGGTCGGGTGGCGCGAGCTCGCGCGGACGGCGGCCCAGAGCGGCAAGCCGCGGCAGCCCTACCTCCCAGAACCAGGGGGGGAGAAAGACGCTCATCGTGAGCACCGAGATCCAGGAGAAATGGAGGAGGTGGAGCGTGGTGCCGATCCCCAGATGCAGCCCCACGAAGGCACCGATGGTGAGCATGCGCAGGGGCACGAACCGCCAGGGAGAGAACAGCAGCAGCGGCCCGACCAACTCCAGCAGCATCGTCCCGTGCGTGAGCCCACGCAGCAGCAGCTCGTGCTCCCGCAGCACGACGCCGAGGGGACGCACCAGATGGTCCATGTGCAGCGCGTAGGCCACGGCCGTCCCGTCCAGGATCCATTCCGGGCTGCGCTTGTGGAACACCGAGAACCAGTGGATGGCAGCGACCTGCAGCAGCAGACCCGCGCTCCCCCAGGAGAAGACCCTGGCCGCCGCCCGACCCCGGCCCTGGCGCGCATCCACGGAGGCGCGGGCACCCAGGGGCACGAACAGGCACCAGAAGAGCACCACCGCGAGGGCGTTGTCGCCGCCGTAGATCACCAGGGGATTGCGGTGCTGGAGCGAGAGCAGCAGCAGCCAGGACAGGAGAGCCGCCCATCTCGTGTGGATCCCGAGTACCAGGGCCACGGCGCTCGCCGCCGCCAGCAAGAAGAGTGCTGCCTGGAAGCTCTCGGAGCCGTGCAGCGTATGCAGCGACAGCATACGCAGCAGACGGCCGTGGGGATGCGCGCGCAGAACCTCCACGGGCAGGACGCCGAGATCCGTGTAGTGAGCCACGAGATCTCCGGCGCGGACGGCGAGATCCGCCAGCAGCAGCAACCCGACCGAAACCCGAAAGAGCGCCAGGGAGCGGAGATCGATGGAGAAGAGCGGCTCGAGCTTCGAGGGTTGCGCGCGCTCGGGCGGGGTCTCGCCGGAGGGCGGCTGGCGGGCGAGCGACGGCACCTTCGCCGGGATTCTAGCCCGCCTTTCTCACCAGGTCGCGTAGCGACGCGGACCGGCAGAGCCTACCAGGGTCGAAAGGTCGAGTCTTCAGGGTGTCTGGCGCATCTCGGTTCGGCCCTCTAGCCTTCGGATCCCGCGATGCCGTCCGACTCCCAGGCTCCCGGCGACCCGTCCATCGCCGTCGTCATCCCGTGCTTCCGCGTGAAGAAGTGGATCCTCGGGGTGCTCGGACGGATCGGCCCCGAGATCCATCGGATCTACGTGGTGGACGACCACTGTCCCGAGGGCACCGCGGACCTCGTCGAGTCCTCCTGCACGGATCCGCGGGTGGTGGTGCTCCGACACGAGCGGCGCAAGGGCGTGGGCGGAGCCACGCTCTCGGGCTACCGCCGGGCGCTGGAAGACGGCGCGGAGATCCTGGTCAAGCTCGACGGGGACGGACAGATGGACCCCGAGGACGTGCCCCGGCTCGCCCTGCCGGTCGCCCTGGGAGAGGCCGACTACAGCAAGGGAAATCGCTTCTACCGGCTCAGTGACCTCGCGTCGATGCCCCGGGCTCGCATCCTCGGAAACTCCATCCTCTCCTTCCTCACGAAGTTCTCCACCGGCTACTGGGAGGTGTTCGACCCCACCAACGGCTTCACCGCACTCCACGCCGCTGTCGCCCGGGAGCTTCCCCTGGACGAGATCGCAGAAGGCTACTTCTTCGAGTCGGACCTCTTGTTTCGCCTGAACACGATCCGGGCCGTGGTGGTGGAGATCCCCATGCCGGCGCGCTACGCGGAGGAGGAGAGCAA
The DNA here is from genome assembly GCA_039714895.1 of Myxococcota bacterium. Classification (GTDB taxonomy): domain Bacteria; phylum Myxococcota_A; class UBA9160; order UBA9160; family DASRUS01; genus JBDLIK01. The sequence continues at coordinate 5,702 of JBDLIK010000127.1, forward strand.
CCTGCGGATCCGCGACGTGGCGGGCGTCTTCCTGATGCGCCATCTGGTGAACTTCGGCAAGCGCATCTTCTACACCTACTACCTGCGCAGCTTCAGTCTGGCCTCCATCGAGCTGATCCTGGGGCTGCTGCTCGTCAGCTTCGGCACCACCTTGGGCGCGCTCCATTGGATCGCGGGAGGGATCCGGGGCGTGGTCGCCACCAGCGGCACCGTGATGCTCGCGGCGCTGCCCATCCTGATCGGCGTCCAGCTCCTGCTCGCGTTTCTCGGCTACGACATGCGCAGCCAGCCGAGCTCACCGCTTCACCTCAAGCTGCCGCCCCCAGCCCCGCCGTCGGAATAGAAGCGTCGGTAGGCGGCCTCGATGCGTCGAGCCTCCGCCGGATCGACGGGGAGCGCGAGCAGCCGGCGCCGCTCGAGCTCGAGGTAGGGCGGAAAGACCTCGAGGACCTCCTGCGCCATCGGCAGCGTCACTCCCGCCGCACGCAGACGCCGGGCCTGGTCCACCATGCCCTGGTACTGGTGCATGACGGCCATCAGCGCGAAGCGCGTGGTCTGCAGGCGTGGGTCGCGGTCCTCGTCGTAGGCCTGTGGATCGTGGGGCGCAGACGGGAATCCGATCTCGCCGGTGGGACTGCCGAAGATCTTGGACTCGAGAAGCGTTTCGAAGACGGTCCGGGCCACCAGAAGGTTGCCGTCCCGGGTGGGATGCACGTAGTCGAGGAAGAGGTCGAAGCCCGCGCCCGCTGCAGCGGATCCGTTGAAGGCCGCCTCCAGATCCACCAGGGTCACACCCTCCTCCTCGGCCGCGATGCGGCGCAGGATGGCGTTCTGCTCCGAGAGCGCTCGAAACGGGTTGTGGTCGAGGTCGCGGGCCCGTCCGTAGGCCTCGAAGGCCCGGTCGGGGGCCCCCTGCAGCTCCCGGGCACGGCCGACCAGGAACCAGCTCTCGGCGTGCTCGGGCTCGAGAGCCAGCGCTTGCTCGAAGGCGCGCACGGCTCCCTCGGAATCCCCTCGGAGCAGCGCGGCCCGGCCCTCGTCGAACGTCTGCCGCCAGCGATCGCGCGCCGCGCCGGCCAGCTGGTTGTGGGAGGCGTTCGGGCGCCAGTCGCGCAGGTTGACGGGCACCGTGGCGAGCACGACGGGTACCCCCGCAGCGCGCGCGTCCTCCACCATCGAGCGCACGCTATAGGCATAGTGGTCCATCAGGCGGGCGAACTGCTCTGGATCCCGACGCAGCTCCACGGCCTGCTGGCGCAGCTTGGCGGCGACGCCCTCTCGGGCGTCCTCGCGCTGCTTCGCGGAGAGCGAGTTTTCGGGGAAGAGCTGGGATACGAGCTGGCTGCGAAGCAGTCGGAACAGCGCCGAGTGGTTGGCCCAGGAGACAGCCCCTGCGAGTGCACGGGAACGGGCCAGGTAGCTCCTTCGCTCGAGGAATTCGTTGTTCCCGCTATAGAGGACGACCAGGTCGGGCTCGAAGCGGATCACGTTGTCGAAGATCAGCCGTACGCGATAGGCCGCGTAGGCGTGGGCGCTGACGTTGATCACCTCGAAGTCGCGGTCCGGATAGGCCTGCTCGAGGGCCCGCTTCAGGTAGGCGGTATAGATCTCGCCGGGCGGATGCGGCCAACCGGCGCTCGCGGAGCCTCCGAGGGCGAAGATGCGCACGCTGCCGGGACTCTTCTGCACGGGAAACAGGATCTTGCGCCCGCGGTAGGCCTCGGGGTGGCTCACCTGGTAGTAGCGCCGCCCATCGACCCGGCGGGTTGCGAAGAACGAGGGGACGTCCACCAGATTCAGGTAGGCATCGTCGCCAACGGTGTCGGAGAGGGTGAGGCGCACGATCGCCTCGGCGACGGTGAACAGCGCGAGCGGGAGGGCCAGGGTCACGAGCCAGAAGAAGAGTCTGCGGCGGGGCATGGATCGGCTAATGATCCTCCGGAAGCGGGCGACCCAGGGCGAGACCCGCGAGGGCGCGCGCCTTCGGGTCGGGGTGGCTGGCCGCCAGACGCGCCAGGGACTCGTGCCCGGCCGGCCCCGTCAGACTGAGGGCCGCGATGGGCCCCCCGGCCTCGGGAGCGGTGTGCTGCAGGGCGAGCTCTTCGAGGAGCGCCACGCTCTCGGCACCACGAGAGCCGAGCCCCTGCGCGGCGCTCGCGCGCACCGACCCATCGGAATCGAAGAGCCCGGCGCCCGCCGCCGCGAGGGCTTCGGTCTCGTCGCGCCGGGCCAGAGCTGCCACCGCCGCGGCGCGGACGCTCGGGTCCGGGTCCCGGCGCGCGAGAGCCGAGAGCGCGGCCAGGTCGAGCGCCGCACCTGCGCGAGTCACCGCCAGGGCACGAGCCGATGCATCTTCCCGCGCGAGCAGACCCCGAACCCGCTCCGGTGAGAGCGATCCATCGAGGCGGGCCAGGGCGTCGAGGGCATCGAGCTCCAGCGGCCCGGGACGATCCGCCAGCAACACCACCCGTGACCTCGAGGGCCGGAGCACGTCGGGCTCGAGCGAAAGGATGGCGGCGCGAAGGGCCAGGGGCCGGCCCGGGTCGTCCAGCGCCGCCCCGAGGAGGGCAGCCGGGG
>JBDLIK010000128.1:0-8265 GCA_039714895.1 Myxococcota bacterium
TTGCCGGCGCCCTCCGCCAGCGCGTCCATCATCGCCGCCACGACTTCGGGGTCGGGCGCGGTGGACGCGTTGTAGTCGAGGTAGATGGTGCGACGCGTACCGGTCATGGCCCGACCATCGCCGTCGACTCCTCGACGGGGAGTCCACGGGCGAGCCAATCGGGGAGCCCGATCGAGAGCCTGCGAGCGCGACGGCCGCGCTCTTTCAAGCGCACCACGGCCGAGCTCGAATAGAGGCAGTACGGCCCGCGACAGTACGCGACGATCTCCCGGTCCGCGGGAAGCTCGGCGATCCTGTCCTCCACCTCCTCGGGCGGGACGAGGATAGCGCCGGGCAGGTGCGCCGCGTGGTACTCGTCCTCCGGACGCACGTCGACCACCGTCACGTCGCCTTCACGGATTCGGCGCAGCAATTCCTCGGGTTCGATCGGATCGAGCTCCTCGGGCCGCTCGTAGAACGCGCGTACCATCCGATCCACCTCCGCCAGGGACCTCCGCGCCATCGACTGGAACGTCCTGAGGAACGGAAAGACGTCCTTGCTGGAGAGCTCGTAGACCACGTAGCGCCCCTCCCGCCGGCTCCGCACGAGCCCGGCGGAGTGCAGCGCGCGCAGATGCGCGCTCGTGTTGGCGACGCTCAGCTCCGCCTGCGCAGCGATCGACTCCACCGAGCGCTCTCGCTGCGACAGGAGGTCGAGGATGCGCAACCGCGCCGGGCTCGACAGAGCCTTTCCCAGGCTGGCGAAGAGCCCGTAGAGGTCCTCCTTGATCCTGCGATCCCGATCCATGGTCCACGCCTCGTTATTAAAATATTCAATTAATTGTTTGATTGTATGACCGATGTGGCCCGCGTGCAAGGAGCCTCAACGACCCGAGCCTATTTCGGCGAGAGCCGGCGTGCGTGTCCGCGTCGAACTAGGTTATGATGATGTCGACCGGATCCACGCCCCGGTTGCCGATTCCGCGTCGGAGAGGAGAGGAAGGGCGGCTGCATGATCCGGTCGACCATCTGTGGAAGGGCCAGACCCTGACGAGAACGATCGACGGATCGCCCCTGACGCAAGAGCGCCTGCGGCAGGACCTCTCGAGACTGGGGGTCGAGTCCGGGATAACGCTAATGGTCCACTCCTCGCTGAGCTCGATGGGCTGGGTGGTGGGCGGCGCTCCGGCCGTGGTACGTGCGCTTCTGGACGTGGTCGAGGCAGGAGGCACGCTGGTCATGCCAGCCGCGACGCCGCGTTGCGGGGATCCCGCTGGCTGGACCGATCCGCGGGTGCCGGAAGCCTGGCTGGAGGAGACGCGAGAGCACCTCCCGGTCTTCGATCCCCGGACGACGCCGACCTCGCTGGGAGCCATCCCGGAGGCATTCCGCACGTGGCCCGGCACGCTGCGCAGCGACCACCCGCTGGAGTCGGTGTGTGCCCGTGGGCCGCTGGCGCCCGAGGTAACGCGGGATCACCCGCTGGCGTTCTCCGAGGGCCGTGGTGGCCCCTTTGGCAGGCTCCACGAGCTCGATAGCTGGATTCTGCTGATCGGTGTGGGGTTCAATCGGTGCACCGCCCTGCACTTTGCGGAGTCCCTCGTGGAGAAGCGCAGGGTCGCGAACGTGCGGTTTCCCGTGCTGGACAACGGCTCTCGCGTCTGGCGCGAGGTACCCAACGTGGCCGACGACAACGATACGCACTTCCCGATCATCGGGCGGGAGTACTTGTCCGCCGGAAATGCAAGGCTCGGGTCCATGGGCGAGGCTCGGGCGATTCTGTTTCCGATGCGAGACCTGGTCGATTATGCGGTCAAGTACTTCGACGATGTCCTCTGAGGGCGCACCGCTCCGCATGACCGACGCAAAGGCGGCGGACCTGGTCGCGGGCATGGTGAACGGGCTGGACTCGTGATGACGCGGGCTTGTCTAGCCGTCGCCCTCGCCGCGTGCGTCCTCGTGCCAGCGGAGGGAATCGCCCTGCAGGACGCCGCTGTCAATGTGTGGGTCAACCTGGAGAAAGCGCGAGGCTACCTGGAGGCCGCCGGCGAGGCGGGGTTCAGCGGCGTCGTATTGATCGGCCGAGCGGACAGCGTCGTGCTCGAGGAGGCCTACGGATTCGCCGAGATCGAGCACCGGATCCCCATGCGCACGGACCATCGCTTCCGCATCGGCTCGCTGACCAAGCCCATCACCGCGTCGGCCGTGCTCGTTGCGGTCGACCGCGGCCTGCTGTCCCTCGAAACGCGCCCGTGCGACCTGATTCCGTCGTGTCCTCCGAGCTGGGCAGAGGTAACCGCGCGCAACCTGCTCACTCACACCTCGGGGATCGCCGATCACTTCGGTGATCTCGAGTCGGTGCCGGTCGAGGCCACCTTCGAGGAGCTTCGCCGCGTGCTGGACTCGCTCCCCGCGGAAGAGCCGCTCCGTACACACCCCGGGGCCGAGTACGCCTATAGCAACTTCAACTACGTGCTTCTCGGTGCGCTACTCGAGCGGGTCGGCGAGGCTCCCTGGGAGAGAATCCTACACGATTGGGTGTTCGAGCCGCTGGGACTGGCGACGATGGCCTACGATGACGTCTACGCCATCGTCGAGGATCGTGTCCGCGGCTACGAAAGGGAGGAATCCGGAGGTCTGCGGAACATCGACTACGACGATCACGCCGCATATGCCGCGGGCGGCTTGTTGTCGACCGCGCGGGACCTGTTCCGCTGGTCGAGGGGCATGTTGAAGGGAGAGTTGTTCGGCTCCGGCCTGGTCGAGGAAAGCCTCACTCCGTTCAGGGGAAACTACGGCTACGGGTGGCAGGTGCGCCGATTCTTCGACCGCACGATCCACAACCACTCCGGCGGCATAGACGGCTTCTCTAGCCATCTGGCGCACTATCCGGACGCCGACCTCACCATCGTCGTGCTCTCCAACGTGGAGAACGACCTCGCCATTCTGAGGGCCTGCGATGTGGCCGCTCGCCTGTTCGACTGGCCCGCAGTGAGCGTTCCGTCAGAGCCCGCGTTGCCCCCGCGTCAAAGGTGCGGGCTCTAGCCGACCCGCCCTACTTCCCCTCGCGCTTCTTCTTCTTGGGCTTCGGCGCCGGCCTCTCCCTCGCCGTGATCCGAACCAGCTCGCTCAGCCACTCCCCGTCGTCGATCTGCTCTTCGATGAGGAAGCTGTTCTTGGCGCCCGGATAGGGCGGCGCCTCGACGGGCTCGCCGATGTACGCCCGCCCCCCATCGGTCGGCTTGATGTACAGCCGGTCGTCGCACACCAGGGCGACGATCTTGCCGTGACTGAACAGCCCATACTCGCCGAACATCTTGCGGGAGGTCACGGCGCAGTCGTCGTCGATCTGGTCGACGATGTAGTCGATGAAGTCAGGGGCGGAGGCCATGTCCTCTCCCGGTGGGTCGGTCCGCCGCTCGCTAGGCCGAGCGGCTGGAGGGGGAGAGACGGTCCGCCTTGCCCCGCAGAGCGAGCGCACCGGTGACCGCCAGCGCCGGAAGACCGGCGCCGATCAGGAGCAACCAGCCGGCGGCCCCCCAGGGGTCCAGCCCGATCGGCGTGTGCGCGCCCAGCCACCAGCTCCAGTAGTCCGCGAAGACCACGCTCAGCATCAGGGACAAGCCCAGAACGGCGATCGCGGCCGAGGCCAAAACGGCCGCCGCGGCCCGGCGGAGCCTGTTCGCGGCCGGCGGCCGTCCGAGTCCGCGGATCAGGAACGCGACAGCCGCCGCCGCGAGTAGCACGGCCAGGCCGGTGAATCGGAGGGACCCCGGGGCGGCTGCGAGTCGCACATCGGGCCGCGCGTTGGCCGCGACCGCGAGCGCCGCGGTCAGCGCCACGACCGCTACCGCGTGGAGCAGTCCGTACGCGGCCAGTCGAGCCGACCACCGCCGAAACACCCGCGGCGCCGTGCTCACACGAGCGAACTCTTCCCCGAGGCGCGCCGGAGCCCCCATGCGGCAGCGCGCGCGGTCGGCGGCCTGCCCGATCGAGACCCCGGCGCGGGCTTCAGCCTCCACCAGGGACCGGAAGTGATCGCACAGCTCGTCGAGGTCTTCGGCTCGGATGGCGTCGGGCCCCGCGAGCTCGGTCCACCACCCCTCGACGGCGTCGGTCAGGCGCGCTGATCCGCCAGTCTCCATGCCTTCCTCAGGGTTCGGTCCACGGACACCCACTCCTCCCTGCCCGCGCTGGCCTCGGCGGCGCCGCGCTTCGTGAGGCTGTAGTACCTGCGACGACGGCCCTCGGGGGACAGCGCCCAGCGCGAGCGCACGAGCCCCTCGTTCTCCAGGCGGCGCAGCACCGGATAAAGCATGCCGTCGGCCCAGTCGAGATCGCCGTCGGAGAGCTCTCGCACCTCCTTCAGGATCGCGTAACCGTACGACTCGCCGCTGCGCAGTACCGCCAGGATCAGCGGGCGGCTCGACGCCGCCACGAGTTCCTTCGATGCCACCACGTCTCCCGGTTCGAGTCCTATCGCCGAAAAGATACGTAGTGTTGCTATGCATTTCAAATCCGCATATGATACCTAGAGGTACAATGTATCTCCGAAACTCGAGGAATCATGACGGATCGCCACTACTCGATGCTCTTCGTAGCCCTGTCGATCGCCTCGGCGCTCGGCGCCGCCATCCCGGCCGCCGGCCAGGTGCGCGTGGTCGAGCCCGGCCCGGACGGGGCGTCCGGGCAGAGGATTCAGCCGTACGCCAACGAGTGGACGGTGACCGCCATCGACCGCGACGGCGGCCGGACTCCGCTAGGCGTCTGGAAGGACAGCGTGGATGTATTCGTGATCGACGGCGCCGAGCACCTGCGCCGCGTCCAGTCCCACCTGGCGGCGGACGGCTCGGTGAAGAACACGCAGGTTCACGTCGTCGAGCGCGCCACGATGATGCCGGTGCGGAGCCACTTCACCGCGGGCGCGCGGGTGAAGCACGTGGATATCGCGCCGGGCTCGGTGTCCGGATTCCTGGCGCCGGGGGCCGAGCTCGCGGCGCTTCCCGTGGAGCTGCGCGACGCCCCGCCCGCCTTCGATTTCGACATCGCGGGCCTCATGCTGGTGGCGCTCGACCTCGCCCCGGGCGATACGGTGCGGTTTCCTTCCTACGCCCTCCAGCCGGCCGGGATGGGAGCCAACGGTTTGCCGACTGCGTTGGAGGTGGCGGTCGGGCCGGTCACCGTCTTCGCCGAGGGGCGAGAGTCCATCGAGGCGGGAAGGCTGGGCGCGGTCGAGGCCGTACGCGCGGTGGTCGAAAGGGGTGCTCGGGTCATGGTCTTCTGGCTGCTCGATGAGCCGCCCTACATCGTGCGACTGGAGGTCCGGACGCCCCGCGACGTTACCGCGTGGGAAATGCCGTGACGGAGCCCGGCATCACCCTCCTGGGCTCGCTCCGGCTGGCGTCCACGCTGCTCAGGATCCTGCTCGGGCTCCTGCTGGTCACGTCGGGCTCGACTTGGCTGTTTCGGTCCGACCCGACTGGACACCTGGCCACGGCGCTCGCCGCCGCCGCGGACCGCGGAGCCACGTTCGACCTTTACGACATCTTCCTGGAGGCTGTCGTCAGGCCCCAGGTGGGCTTGTTCGCCAGACTCGTCGGCCTCGGCGAGCTGGCCAGCGGGCTCTCGCTCCTGTTCGGCGCCGCCACCCGGCTGGGCGCCGGCGTGATCTCGTTCCAGTTCCTCAACTACGGCATGCTGAACGGGATCAGCTCGATGGTTCCCCACGGCATCCTGATAGCGCTCGTCGTCGCCCCCATCGTGCTCGGTTCGGCGCGGGCCCACGGCCTCGACCGATGGCTCCACAGGCGTTTCCCAGGGGCACCCTTCTTCTGAGGTCGGTAGTAATCCGCCGCGGGACTAGCTACCAGGGCCCCTCGCCGCGCCATTCCCACAGCACGTTCACTATCAGCCAGCGATCGCCGAAGCGGGCAAGGTGCAGGTAGTCGATCCAGCCGCCGGCATCGACGCGAACGCTGGCAGCGTCCTCGAAGATGTCCAGGACGCGGGCGTCGGTACGGCGCTCCTCGGGCGGGGCGCCGCTGCCCCCGCCCGCGCGCACCTGCCCGACGAGCTCGAGCGCGCTCGTGGCCACGAGGCTCGAGCCCGTGACGGGGTCGATATGCACGATCCGCTTGGCGACCTGAGGGTGCAGCGAGCGCTCCATGCGCTCCGCGTCGCCGGTGTACCAGCCCTCGATGTAGTCGAGCGCGGTGGCCCGCACTGCGGCCGAATCCTCCGCGCTCTGCGCGCTCGCCTCGGACGGACCCGCCGCCATTGCGAGCGCGAAGACGCCGACCGCCGCCGTCATAGGCTTCATCGTAGAATCCGTTGTCTCGATGCCAACGCCCGTCTCCTCATCCGCCCGCGGGCGCCGCCCGCCCGTAGGTCGCCGGCCGGCCGTCGCCTGCGCTGGAAGCCTCGACGAACTCGCGGATGTGCTGGTTCGAAGACTCCAGGTCCTCTGAGCGCAGGTACATCATGTGGCCGCTCCTGTAGCCCTCGAAGCGCATCCGGTCCGCCAGCCTGCCGCTCGGGTCCAGGTTCCAAAGCACGTACTTGGCGGTGAAGTAGTCGGTCGCGCCGTCGTAGTAGCCCGACTGCACCATCACGTGCAGGAATGGGTTCTGGGCCATCGCCTGGCGCAGCCGCTCGCCGGCGTTGTAGTCCGGGTCGCCGCCCGACCACGGGCGGACCGGGCCGAACAGCCAGTAGCGCAGGTCGGTCTCGAAGCCCAGCTCGTCGCGCAGGTAGTGGTTGATCGCCGGCGCGAACGCATGGTTCCATGAGGTGAGCTCGGCGGGGTAGTCGTAGCTGTCGCCGGCATCCTGGCGATCCACGCCCAGGTAGCGCGAGTCGAGCCGGCCGATGGTGTTACCCTGGTCGCGCAGCAGGTCCTTCCAGAAGTAGGAGGCCGGCACCGCAAGGTTGTGCCCGAGCACGGTTTCTTCGGTCAGGCCCGAGTAGCGAGCGACCTGCCGGGCAATCTCCTGTCGCCTGCTCTCGCTCAGCGAACCGCCGCGGGACAACGCCGGCAGGAATTCATCGATGGCGAACGCCTCGACCTCCGGCAGCACGTCCTCCAGCTCGCGGGACTGTAGATCGGCTGGAAGCTGCCCGTGGTAGTGCGCGGCGGCAGTGTAGTAAGGGAGCTTGAGAACGTTCGCCCGGGGGGCAGCGCCCTCCGGCTCGAGCCCCAGGCCGGTCGGCGATACGAGGATTACGCCGTTCAGGTACATCCAGTGCGCGTTCTGGAGCTGGCCCGCCAGCCCGGCCACGCGCGTGGTGCCGTAGCTCTCGCCGATCAAGTACTTGGGCGAGGTCCAGCGCTTTTGCCGCGATACGAACAGGTCGATCCACTCGGCCAGGTAGACCACGTCCGGCTCCGCGCCGAAGAAAGTCTCGCGGTCCACCTCGGGATCGAGGATGCGGGAGAAGCCCGTGTTCACGGGGTTCACGTAGACGATGTCGGCCACGTCCAGGATGGAGTGTGGGTTGTCGCGCACGCCGTAGGGCTGGACCGGATAACCCTCGTCGTCGATGACGAGCTGCTTGGGGCTCGTGTAGCCCAGGTGCATCCACAGCGAGCCGGAGCCCGGCCCGCCGTTGAAGGAGATGAAGAGCGGCCGACGGTCGCGATCCTGGACGTCGGTACGCTCGTAGTAGGTGTAGTAGAGCGCCGCGTCGGCCTTGCCGTCCTCGCCGTACACGGGCTGCGTGCCGGTGGTCACGCTATACGGGACCCGCTCTCCCCGGATGGTCACCACGTCGGTGGCCGTGATCGCCGTGTCCGCCGGGAGAGCGCGCTCTGCCGCGACATCGGCGGGCCCATCCGGTCGCTCCTGGGCCTCCGCTGCGCGTGGCAATAGGAACCACGCCGCGACGAACAGAAACGCCAGGACCTGGGGCGGAATGCGTCGGGCGATCGGGGGCGATCCCGTCATGGCAATTCTCCTCTTGTCAGCTAATGGCGGGCCGAAGCGAAGAGGATAGGCAGGAGGGGTCTCGGGGGCTACAGCGCGCGGATCAATTGCGACCGGCCTCGGCCACTCTCGTTGGAAGCCGTGAGTCCTACCGGATCGACGAGGGTCGACTGCCCATTCCCGCCCCACCCGGGTCACGGATGAAGCGCTCGATCGCCGCGAACGCGGGGTCTCCTGCTTCGGCCAGACCGGCCACGCTGCTGCTGTGCGAGCCGGGGACGATGACGATGTCGGCGGGCCGCCCGGCCTCATACATCAGATCCACGAACCTGGCCGCCTGCTCGAGAATCGGCGGACGGAAACG
>JBDLIK010000129.1:0-8251 GCA_039714895.1 Myxococcota bacterium
GCGGTAGAGCGGAGTCTGCGCCAGCCCGACCAGCACTCCGAGGTTCGGCGCGCGATGGTGAAGGATCTCTTCTACAACCCTGGCTGCGCCACCGACGCGGCCATGTCCTGGCTCCGGGAGCATCTGCTGCGAGGTGTGTAGGGCGCCCCTCCAGCCGGGGCGCCGGCAGGCCGAAATGAGGGGAATGGGTCTCATGCCTGGAGGTGCGAACCCGACCCGGCGAAGCCGCGCCATATCTCTCGCGGGCGCGACTGTGGTGTGCCTGGTCGGCGCCGTCGCTTACCCGGAGATCGGCCTGGCCGTGGGCGGCCCAGCCTCGCTTGCCTACGCGGCCAGGGAAGCAGGCGACGGCAGCGCGGACAAGCCTCTCGCGCCGCAGCGCAAACGGCTCACCGAGCGAGCAGACGAGGAGCGTCCGGACGAGTCACTCGTGCTCCCCCTCTGGGGTCGACCCCTCACCTTGAGCGGCGAGTACGAGATCAAAACCTCCTTCGACGGCGATCTGCGACTCGACGACGCCAAGGAGGATGATCGCGCCCGCATGCGCCACAAGCTCGAGCTCGAGCTCTTCTACCCCCTGACGGAGGCGGTGTCGGCCTTCGTGGAGGGCAAGGCCTTCCACGAGCGGGACCTCTATCGCGAGGACGGCGAACGGCGGGAGGCTAGCTTCCTCGAGCGCGGGGAGACCTGGATCCATGCGGCCGGCCTCGGTGGAAGCGGCCTGAGCCTTCAGCTCGGACGTCAGAACTTCAAGGACGTGCGCGAGTGGTGGTGGGACACCGATCTCGACTCGGTTCGCCTCCACTACGACCACGAACGCTGGCATGCGGAGCTGGCGGTGGCAGAGGAGCTCGGACGCGTATCCACGGAAGAGGACTTCCTGGATCCCGAACAGGAGGATGTCCTTCGAGTGCTCGCGCACGCCAGGGTCCAGGTCGCTCGTCGCCATCGTATCGAGCTCTTCGCCCTGCACCAGAACGATCGCTCGGGGACAGAGGGCATCGGGCGCATCGTCGACCAGGATCGCCGGGACGAGGTGGATGGAGACCTCACATGGCTCGGTCTACGGGCGCTAGGCCGCTGGGGCCTCGGGAGCCACGGGAAGCTTCACTACTGGTGGAACGGTGCGCTCGTGCGCGGTGAGGAGGCCGCGATCGACTACGACGACGCGGGCGGCGGACGGAGCTTCGTCGACGGAGTGAGCGAGCGCCGGGTGAGTGGCTGGGCGCTCGACGCGGGTCTCACGTGGGCCACCCGCTGGGCCGGTCGGCCCTCCCTGAGCCTCGGCTACGCCGTCGGGTCGGCCGGAGAGGCCGACGCCTCCGTGGACCGCTCGTTTCGTCAGACCGGCCTCCATGACAACGACGGACGCTTCCGGGGCGTGGACCGCTTTCGCTACTATGGAGAGCTCCTCGAGCCAGAGCTCTCGAACCTCCACATCGGAACGCTCTCCGTCGGGATGCCGGTGCTCGAGTCGAGCTCCGTGGAACTCGCCTACCACTACTACCATCAGGTACGCGCAGCCGATTTTCTCCGGGATTCCCGCCTCCGGGCGGACCCGGACGGCCGCAGGCGTTCGATCGGCCACGAGCTCGACCTCATCGTAGGGATCGAGGAGTGGGAGCGAGTGCGGCTCGAGCTCGTCGGTGCTGCGTTCCGTGCGGGCGCCGCTTTCGACGACGAGCGGGGCGAGCTGGCCTTCCGAACCGTTGCCAAGGTGGAGTTCCTGTTCTGAGGGAGGACCTGGCGTCGCCTGAAGGGCTATAGGTCACCCACGCGCCGAGGTCGCAGCTTTCTTCGTAGTGGGCAGCCCAGTTCCCCTGGACTCGACGCGAGCTTCCCGGGTCCGCCGGATCTGCCACCGGCTCATCGAGTCCCACGAGGTCCCATGCCAGGGTTTCCGGTGGCCTAGAGCCTCTGGCTGCGGATCCAGGCGGAGCCGTCGCCCTGGCACCGCACTTGCACGAAGCATGTCCTCTCGAGGAGATTGCATCATGCGACAGATCACAGGCGCACTTGCGCTGGTCCTTTCCTTCACCTTCGCTCCCTTTTCCGCCGAGGCCGATGCGGGAACGGACCATCAGCAAGAACAGCTTCGGCCCCTGCCGTTGGGCACGTCGGGGGGCAACGAGCTCGACGCCAGCCGCACCTTCTGCTGCGGGGGCACGCTGGGCGCTCTGGTCCGGGATGCCGACGGAATCGACTACGTGCTCAGCAACAACCACGTGCTGGCGCGCACCAACGCCGCCAGCCCCGGCGAGGGGGTGATCCAGCCGGGCCTCATCGACGTGCTGTGCCGACCGGACCCGGGTCTGCGCGTTGCAGCCCTGAGCCGGTTCGTCCCCATCCTCTTCAACGGGACCGCCAACCGCGTGGATGCGGCCATTGCCGCTACGGTGTCCGGCGCGGTCGATTCCAGCGGCGCGATCCTCGACATCGGCATTCCGGCGCCCGAGATCGTCCCGCCGGCACTCGGCATGGCGGTCCAGAAGAGCGGACGCACCACGGGCCACACCTTCGGCACCATCGAGGCGCTGAACGTCACCGTCGACGTCGCCTACGGAAAGCGATGCGGCCAGGGTCGGCAGATCGCCCGCTTCGTGGACCAGATCCTGGTCACGCCCGGCTCGTTCAGCGCCGGAGGCGACTCCGGCTCGCTCGTGATCGAGGCTGCCGCCACCTCCCCGCGCGCCGTGGGCCTGCTGTTCGCGGGGGGCGATGCGCATACCCTCCTGAACCCCATCGCGGACGTCCTGGCGTCCCTGTGCATCGGGATGCCGGGCGCCGCCAGCTATCCGGATCCGTCAGCCTGCGCCGTGGCGGACGGGGGCGGAGACGGGGGAGACAGCGGCGGGGGCGGTCCGCCGCCGGGCCGGGGGTGGAATCGTGGCGACGCGGTCCGGGGTCTCGAGCGCGCGGCCTCGGTTCAAGCCGCTCACCAGGATCGCCTGCTCGCTCTCGACGGGGTCGTCGGCGTAGGCATCTCCGTGGACCGGGACACCGCGGTCCTCGAGGTGTACGTGGAGGCGCTGTCGGCCGGTCTGGAGCGACGACTCCCGGGGACGCTCGATGGGATCGCAATCCGCCCCGTAGTGACCGGGAGCTTCGAGGCCTTCTGAGGGCGCGCGCGTACCAGTCCTCCAGGGCTCGACGCGCCCGCCTCGACCGCGACTCGGGGTGATTTGCGAGCGATTCCCTATCCTCGTGGGTTGTGGCAGGCATGCGGAGGCGGGTTTCGGGCTGGATCGCGGCGGCCGCGGCTCTCGCCTTGCTCGGGGGCCCGGTCCTCGCGGCGCCCCCCGACCCCCGAACGCTCCGCCTGAAAGGGGCCACCTTCGACCCCCTGGGCGGCCCCCCCGAGACATCGCTCCCGCCCGTCCACGCCCACGCGGCCGGTGTTCGCGGCGGCTACTGGGTGCAGTTCGAGGGCCCGATCACGGGCGCCGACCGGGAGGCGCTGGAGGGCGCGGGCGCGTCCGTGAAGGGCTCGGTCCCCATGCGCGCGCTCGAGGTGGTGATGACCGAAGCGTCGCGCGCCGCGGTCGAGGCGCTTCCCGGCGTGCGGTCCGTTCTTCCGGCCCAGCCCGGGCTGAAGCTCGCCGACACCCTGCGCGAAGCGCTCGCGTCCGGAGATGGCGAGCGACGGTTGCTGCTCCAGGTGAGCCTCTTCCCGGGGGAGGGCGAGGCCGCTGCGGGGCAGCTCGCCGGCTCCGGGGCGCGCGTGCTGGGTGTCGAGCACGGACGCGCCCAGAGCCTCGCCGTGGTCGACGTGCCGGCCGCGCGCGTCGAAGCGCTGGCCCGGGCCCCGCTGGTCCGTTTCCTGGAGCCGGTCTACGAGCGCAGGGCCCACAACGACCGGGGCCGTTTCCACAGCGGTGCCACGGCGGTCGCCGACGACACCTTCAGCACCGGTCTCGACACTTCGCTCGACGGATTCGACCAGTCGGCGGGGTTCCAGGTGCGCTTCGGCCACCTGGACGGCGGCATGTCCTTCGCCCACCCCGACTTCCAGAACGGCATCAACAACTCCTGGGTCACCCACGAGTCCGGCGCGTCGACCACGAGCGGTACTGCCCATGGTACCCACACCGCCGGGAGCGTGATCGGGGACGGCGGCGAGTCGAACACGGTGCCGGCGACGCCGCCCGGAAGCGGCTCCGTGTCCCCGGACCGCTTCCGCGGCGTGGTGCCGGAAGCCGCGCTCCACCACATCTCGTTCGGGAACAACTACTCCGACGCCTTCACGCTTCTCCGCTTCTCCCAGCTGGGCGTCCACGTCTCCACCAACTCGTGGGGCTACTGCACCCGGGGCGCGTGCCGGTCGATCACCGACTACAACACGAACGCTGCGGCCTGGGACGACGGCATCTGGGACGCCGACACCGGCACGGCCGGACTCCAGCAGACGATCGTCGTCTTCTCCGCCGGCAACGACGGCGACGGCAACTCGACGGGCTGCAGCGCCGGCGGAAACTCTCCCAACGACCAGGTAGGGACGCCGGGCACCGCGAAGAACGTCATCACGGTCGCCGCCAACGAGACCGACCGGGCCTGCAACGCCTACTCGGACCAGGTCGGCGACGTGATCGACTTCTCGAGCCGGGGCCCGGTCGATCCGGACGGCACCGGCCAGGGGCTCTTCAAGCCCGACGTCAGCCACATCGGCGGCGACTTCGTGCTCTCGGCGGAGGCGGCGGGCTCGGGCGGATCGGGCCGCGACGCGCCGTCGGCATGTTCGAACACCGGCCCCAACTACCGCTACGAGGGCGGGACGTCGATGTCGTGCCCGCTGACCGCGGGCGTCGCGGGCATGCTGGTGCAGGACCTGGTCGTGAACCGGAGCGTGCCGAACCCCTCACCCTCCCTCGTGAAGGCGCTCCTGATCAACGGTGCAGTGGACCTCCAGCCTTCGGGCGGCTGCGACTACACGTTCGAGACCGAAGCGACCCGGATCGAGCAGGGCTGGGGCTTCGTGCAGGCGCCGGCGTCGCTCTACGGGCCCAACGGGATCCCGGGCCAGCGCAACGTCCACTTCGAGAACGAGGTCTCGACGAATGCGGTCGCCACCGGGGAGACCTACCAGCACACCGTCTCGGCACCCGCCGGCGTGCCGTTCAAGGTGAGCCTGGTCTGGACCGACTACCCGGCGACGGCGAACTCCGGCTCGCCACTGGTCGTGAACGACCTCGACCTCGAGGTGGTCGGGCCCCAGGACACGTTCTACGGGAACAACTTCACGGGCAACTGGTCCGTGCCGACGGGGACCGGGGCCGTACGCGACCGCTACAACGTGGTCGAGAACGTCTACCTCTCCTCGACGGTCGGCGGAAGCTACGACGTGATCGTGCGCGGTCAGCAGGTCTCCCAGGATCAGGAGCCCGACAAGACCGGTGTGAACCAGGACTTCTCCCTGGTCTGGAGCTTCCCGGCGCGCCCGGCCTGCGACGACGGCCTCGACAACGACGGCGACGGTCGCGTCGACTGGGCTGGAGGTGATCCCGGTTGTGCAAGTCAATCCGACGATACGGAAACTTCCGACCTTCTGGTGTGCGACAACGGCGTCGATGACGACGGAGATGGATTCATCGATACGGTCGACCCGGCCTGCTCCAGTGGCAATCCGTATGTTCCCGATCCCAACGCTCCGGCCGAACTCACGCAATGTCAGGACGGTGTCGACAACGATGGCGAGGTCGGGACGGACTTCGACGGAGGCGAGTCGATCCTGGGCGTGGGCAATGGGGATCCGGAGGGCCCCGATCCGCAATGCAGCGGAAGGCCGTGGAAGAATCGAGAACGAAGCCGCAGTGTGAAGCGCTGTGGCGTCGGCTTCGAGCTCGTGCTCGTGCTTCTCCCGCTCGGCGGGTGGCTCTCACGAGCGCGGCGGGGCTCGTAGCGGGAACGGAGACCCGACCGGCGGCTGCGGCGTCCGCCTCGAGACCCCGTCGTGTGGCTCTCGACCGGTGACCAGCTCAAGTGAGCGTCTGCTACCCGGAACGGTCCCCCTGGCTCTGCTTCGGCGCGGCTCAGGGAATCCTGGTGGCCCAGGCCAGCTACCAGCGCCCCTTCGCCGGAGGCTGCTTCTTGTGCTTGCCGCGCTTTGCGTTGGAAGGGTGGGTGCTGCGGAGGCCCGGAGGGACAAAACGGGACGGGGATGGCGTCCACGGGCCGAGCAAGCTGGAACTCACATGCCAAGAACCAGCGTGGAGGCGTAGGAAGTGGCCGTCAGCGTAGAAGCGATCGGGATAGCCGACCACGACATAGACGCCAAGATTGGAGTCGAATGCGAGCTTCGCGCCCTGATGGTGGTGCCGATACCCGTGCGCTGGCGCGTGCGGCGGTGGCCCGTGACCTCCATCTGACCTGCCATGGACCGGTATCGCGACGCAGCCTGACAGGGTGACGACGATCACAAAAAGGTAGGAGAGAAGCAGGTGTCGCATGACGATACCCCCTTTTGATGGGATATCGGAAGTCGAGCGCCTCATCTTGATGCTGCTGTCCAACGAGACGCCGCCTTCACCCGAAGATGCAGTGCTTGGCGTAATCCCGAGCCTCGTTCGCGCTCCAATCGCCCTTGGGGGTCTCGTTCATCCTCTTGCACCAAGCCTCGCTGCCAACTTCTGGCGAACAGGATGCCGCCAGGATGGACAGGACGAATGCGATTGCAGCTACTGAGTTCCGTCTTGCACGATGAAACACCGATTCCCCCACGGCTCGAGGAACCACCTCGAAGCCTCTGTCGGGCCACCCGCCAAGCCCGATGTTCGGAGTGATTCTACATGCTTGTCTCGCACCCCGAGCCCGGGCTGGCGGCTCTGTCGATTCCCATGGTCCGACTTCGGCGTGGAGCTTGCACATCAGTTGTACTCGAGCTGCGCGCGAGTTGCCGCAGGATTCTGCTGCAGGAGGGATCGCTGCCATGGAACGTCGGGCCACGAGTCGCTGTCGTCCACTCTTGAGAGCTGCTGGCAGAGCACAACACGATGATCGTGCGGTCTACCCAGTTTGGGCCGCCGTGTTCGGCGAGCGGTTGGGGTAGCATCGCTGCCGCGAGCGGGGGAGGATCCATGGGTCGATGGGCACGGTCGGGCTGGCTTCTCGTAGCGGGCCTCGGGCTGACGCTCCTGGCGGGGCCGGCTCTCGCCCAGGACCCCCTGGAGGGGGCCTCGGCCGAGGACCTGTTGAAGCAGATCGGGCACGCGGACTTCCTACGCCACTGCGCATCGTGCCACGGGGCGTCGGCGCGTGGAGACGGCCCGGCGGCGTCGAGCCTCAAGGTGCCGCCTGCCGATCTGACGCGCATCGCGGCGAGGCGCGGGGGAAGCTTTCCAGCGAGCGAGGTGACCGCGTACATCGACGGGCGCCGGGACGTGGCCGCTCACGGGTCGCGGGACATGCCCGTCTGGGGCCTCATCCTCGCCCAGCGCATCCACGAGGACGCGAGCGGCGAGGAGGTGCTGCGAGGCCGCCTGCTGGTCCTCGTGGAGTACCTGCGCTCCATCCAGACCGACGGTCCGGGCGCTGGAAGCACCGCCGGAGAGTAGGCGTCACCCAGCTCGCCCTCAGGCCCGGCCGTGTTGACCACCCCGTCCCTCGGGGCGTACAACACAGCCATCCATGACGATTCCCGCTGGGCCCGAAGGGCTCACCGCCGAGTGGCTGACCCAAGCGCTGCGCAGCGGTGGAGCGCTTCGCCGGGCCGCGGTCGTCTCCTTTGAAGCCTCCCCCGTCTTCGGCCAGGGACTCTTCGGGCAGCTTGCCCGCCTGCGCCTGGAGTACGACGCCGAGGAAGCCGGCGCGCCACGATCCTTGATCGCGAAGCTCTCGTCGGCCACGCCGGAAATGCGTCAGCGCACCAACACCATCCTTGCCTATCAGCGCGAGGTGCGGTTCTACCAGCGCCTGGCAGATCGGACGCCGCTGCGAACACCCGCCTGCTACTACGGCGACGTCGATCCCGAGACCGGCCTCCACGTGTTGCTGCTGGAGGACCTCGCCCCCGCTTGCAGCGGCTCGGCGACCGCCGGCTGCTCCTCGGCCCAGGCGGAGCTGGCCGTCCGCCAGATCGCCCGGCTTCACGCCGCATGGTGGGGCGGACCGGAGCTGGAAGAGATCGACTGGCTCATCGACATCGACCCCGACCCCGCCCTGCTGAGCGCCGCACACGACCGCTGGTGGCCGGAGTTCCTGAAGCGAGCGGGCCACGTCCTGCCCGAACCCCTCGAGGAGATCGGTGAACGGCTACGGG